>NZ_JBEXUS010000118.1:0-23946 GCF_040614455.1 Nocardia sp. NPDC005978 | reverse complement strand
GCCGTCCCGACCTGTCGGAACAGATCGGAACGGCTGCGCATCCATGTACGGTGTCCTCCGGCGTCAGCGAGCTGATTCCAGGCAACCCGCGGGTGGGTCACCCACCGCCGGAGTGATCAGACACCTTGGGGCACTGACACTCTCATTTCAGGTGTCGGGCGAAGAAGCGGTTTCCCGCCTCGCCTTCGAAGACCGGGACGCCGGTGTGGCCGCCCATGTTGGCGTGCAGCGTCTTCTCCTTGGAGCCGAAGGCGTCGAACAGGTCCAGCGCCATCTGCCGGTCGTTGCCTTTGTCATCCCATTGCAGCAACACCTGCAACGGGATGCTGACCCGAGCGGCCTCCTCGAACATCGAACGCGGTACGTAGCTGCCCGCGAAGAGCAGCGCGGCGGCGATGCGGGGTTCGACCGCCGCCAGACGCAGGCCGAGCGCGATCACCCCGCCGGAATAGCCGACCGGGCCTTGGATGCCGGGCAGGGCGAGCAGCTCGTCCAGCAGGGCCCGCCATTCCGGGACCGCCTGGTCGACGAGCGGGAGGACGAGCCGGTCGACGATGTCGTCGGTGACCGGATCGCCCGCCGTGAGTGCCGCGCGCAGGTCGGCGCGAGCCTGGTCGGCGGATTCGGAACGCGGGCGGTCGCCGGCGCCAGGCAGCTCGATGGTGGCCGCGACGTAGCCGTTCGCCACGGCATCGCGGGCTCGGCCGGCCACTCGGGGATACATCGCGCGGAGGCCGCCCGGATGGCCGATGAGAATCAACGACCTGGGCGTGGAATCGGATTCGGGAGTCCACAGGATGCCGGGGATCTCGCCGAGGGTGAACTCGCGCTCGATGACGCCGTCGAGCCGGTTCTCGGAAATGAAGTGCATGGTCGTGCCTTTCGGGAGTGCGTGGCGCTCCCGGACGACCTATCGCCCGACCATGACCCGAGAGGGGAGCACCCATGTCGATACAGCGTTCACGGGTATCACCTCCCTGTTCTCTCGCACGGTCGAGCAGAAGGGTAGCAGTGCGGGGTGGGGGTGGCCAAAGGGTTTTCGGCGGGGCTCACCGGCGGTCGATGTACTCCATGTACGCGGTCCCGGCGATCGCCCGCCCGGCGAATGTCCCGGTGTAGTCGTAACTGCCGACGAAACCGGCCCCGAGGCCGTAGCTGTAGTCGTGGTTGCTCACGCCGTCGATCGAGATCAGCGGGTTTCCCCGATCGTCGGCGACCCGCCAGCTCAGCTGCTCGGGCAGGCGCAAGATCGAACCGGTGGGCGTGGTCCGATCCAGGTGGCGGCCGACCGTGAACTCGAAACCCCGGGTGTGAACGCTGCCGTGGTCGCCGAGTCCGCGCACGTAGACCCGTCGCTGGATCGGCAGGCCCGCCGGTCCCAGGACCTGCACCAGCAGCACCTGGGTCCGCTCGTCGATGTTCAGCACGTGGTAGGTGAAGAACGGCACCGGCATGTTGGCCCGCGTGCCGGGAGCGACGCTGTGCAGGCCGACGCCGGTGGCGTATTCGACCGTGCACAGCGTGTCGACCGGAAGGACGCCGTGCCGGTCGGTGATGCTGCCGCGGCAGCGGGCGAGCAGGCTCCAGTGGTCGTACAGCCCCGGGATGTGGGCGAAGTGCGACACCACGTCGGTGGCGTCGATCTCGAGGTCCACCTCGACCTCCGGGTGCCGGCGACGCAGCGCGAACTTCGGGTAGGCGCCCTCGATGAGGAGCTCGTCACCGAACTTCAAACGCGATCCGTCGGAACGGAATTCACAGTCCTTCGCGATCTCGTGGACGAAGAACTGGCCGTCGGTCATCGACCCGGTCGCCGAGCTGACGTACACGGTGTCCGCCGGGGTCGAGGTGATCGCGTGGTCGTTGGCGAAGATCGCCACACCCGGGGTGCCGAGAATCGACATGACCCCGAAGAATCGGTGCGGCGCGGGCAGATCGGGCACCATGACGCCGTAGTGCGCCCAGTTCTTCAACCGCCCGCTCGGCGTGGACATGGAGGTGGCCGGGTCGAACGGCCGCCCGTTGCGGCCCCCGGTCCGGTTGATGATCCCGGCGATCCGCTCGATGCTCGTGACGCTGTCCATTGCCGCCTCCACTGTTGGTGTTACTGACAGTACCGGATACATGTGAGCCTGAAATACATGCCCGTGATCGGCGGCGTCGACTGGTTGGTCGGTGTACTCGCCCAGCGCAACGTGCACCTCACGCGGGCCGGGGTGTGTGAAGAGTTCGGGATCGACCCAGGGCAAGGTCGCGCTGTCGGGGCAGATGGAATTGAGGTCGCCGCGCACGAGCTCACGCGCGACCACTCGGCCGGTCCGGCTTTCCTACAGTGCACGGGAAGACAAGCGCCGGTACAGCTCCGGAAAGCCGAGCGCGACCTGATCCGTAGACCGTAACGATCACGGTTAGAGGTGGGGTGGCGGCCCAGCGAGAGCGCCTCGGAGGTCCTCGACATCGCGATAGTGGACCGCGGTCATGCCGACACTGCGGGCCGCGGCGACGTTGGCCTCGGTGTCGTCGACGAACAGGCAGCGCCGGGGCGGGACCGCGAGGCGTTCGGTGGCCAGGAGGTAGAGGCGGGGGTCGGGTTTCGTCAGGCCCACCCGGGCGCTGTTGATCAGGAGGTCGGGAAGATCGTGCAGGCCTTGGCGGCGGAGGTCCTGTTCCAGGCGGGTCGTGCCGTTCGAGACCAGGGCGACCAGGGCGTTCCCGCGGGCGGCGCGCAGGAGGCCGACCGCTTCGGTGTCAATGCGCGGCTGCAGATTCGACCACGCGGTGACGGCGGCGTGGGCGCGCTGCCGGGACCCGAAGCGGACCGCTATGTCGGCGGCGGTCGCCGCGCGCCACTCACCGTCGGTGATCTCGCCGGTGATGGCGGGTTGCAGGCGGGCGGGGGCGAAGGCGCTGGCCGCGAGTGCGCCTCGGGGGAGCTGGTTTTCGCGTTCGATGTGGTCGGCGGGTGGCCAGATGCGCAGAACGCCGTCGATATCGCAGAGCACCGCGTCGTAGGGCCGGTGCGAGCCGGCCGCCGAGTCGGGCGCGGCGCTCGCGCGGTCGCGATAGCTGCGCGGGTCTCGGGAGGGCACATATCGACTCTACGGAGAACTCGTTTCGTCGGTCAGTTCGTAGACGCCGGAGGCGAGTTCGAGCGATGCGGCGGTGCGGATCGCGGCGTCGGCGAGGGCTATGCGCGGGGACGGCGGGAGGGTGTCGGGGTAATAGGTTGCGGGGCCGTGGAATTGGCCGTAGCGCAGGACCACGCCACCGGCCGCCAGGACGGCGGATTCCAGGAAGTCCTTGGCGGACAGGCTTTCTCCGGTCATGGTCCAGGCGACGCTCTGGGCGATGAACCGGGGGGCGCCGGCGGCGTGCGCGGCGGCGAGCAGGTTGGTGGTGCCTTCACGGCGGATGCGGGCGTTGGCGGAGCGACCCGTGGGGAGGTCGGCGGCGTTGTCGGGGAGGTCGGTCAATTGGTGCATGACCAGGTCGGGGGCGAAGGCGACCACGGCGCTGGTGAGGGCCGCCGGATCGAAGGCGTCGCAGATCACCGGTTGAGCGCCCGCTTCGGCCAGGATCCGGGCCTTGTCCGCGGAGCGGGTCATGCCGGCCACCTCGTGGCCCGCGGCGACGAGTAGGGGGACGAGGTGGGCGCCGAGGACGCCGCTGGCGCCTGCCAGAAAGATCCGCATAGTTATCGAGGCTAAGGGAATGGGTCAGCGGGGATCGACGAGGGCCGCTATGTCGGTGAAGCCGCGGCGGACCGCGTGGTCGAAGGCGGTGCGGCCGTTGGCGTCTCGGATGGTGAGGTCCGCGCCGTTGTCGACCAGGACGCGGACGATGTCGCGGTAGCGCGGACCGCCATCGCCGTAGTAGACGGCTTCCAGCAGCGCGGTCCAGCCCAGGTCGTTGACATGGTCGATGTCGATACCGGTTTGCCGGAGCACCTCCCGGACGTAGTTCAGGTGCCCCTTCTCGGCGGCGGGGATCAGCGCGTTGCCACCGAACCGGTTGGGCAGGGTCAGGTCCGGATCGAACGGGAGCAGGGCCTCCATCATCGGGACGCTGCCGGTGACACCCGTGTTGACCCAAGGGGTTTCGCCGCGAGCGTCCTTCGCGTCGGGGTCGGCCCCGAATTCGAGCAGGACCTGCGCGACGGAAAGATCGTCGGATAGGACGGCGAGCATCAGCGGGGTGCGGCCGCCGGTGTCGCGGGTGTCGACCTGGGCGCCCCGGGTGAGCGCGGCGCGGACCGCGGCGGGATCGTGGTCGTTCGCGGCCTGGAGCAGGGCGCGGTTCTGCGCGACGGGAATGGCGAGCGGGTCGGGGGATGTGGCGGGCGACTCGCGGGATGCGCTGTTCGGCCCGGTGGTCGACTCGCTCGATGACCGGCGTTCTGCCAGGTCGGCGCCGGGGTCGGGTGTGCACGCGGTCAGCAGGACCGCGCCGCTGAGCAGTGCGATGCCGTAGGCGAGCCCACGCCGGTGTCCAGTGCTCATGTCCACTGCTCCGTTCGACGGGTAAAACTGTCGACTCCATGCTGCGGACTCGGGGCGAACGGCACATCGACGCGTCGGGTCGAATGCGCTCGCGGTTCGGCCGACAACGGGGTCAGCCGATCGGCTGACCCCGCTGCCGCGTTGTGGAGCGCCGCACCCGGCCCGAGCGCGGCACCGATCGCCGATGCTGTAGCACTGCACAGGCGATCGGCCGCCGCGATTCCGCCTACCGGTCGCAGCGTGGCCGGCTGCCCTCCGGCCACACACTCAGCAGTTCGGGTTGTTCATGATCTTGATCTGGGTGACGGTCTTGTAGAGCAGGGTCGCGTAGTTCGGGGTGATGCACTGGGTCGAGTTGTCGGAGAACTTCAGCAGGGCGCCGTCGTCGTTCCTGGTGTTGACCACGCGAAGGGCGCCACGGCTGTTCGGGCCGAGGGTCTGCCAGTAGTTCGTGTCCTGGTACATCGCCGTCGGGTGGTTGGTGGCGTCGCCGAGAAGCATTATGCTGCAGCATAATTGACTCAACCCCAAGGAAATAGGGGCTTCCGCCCCGGCCCGTGATCCGGTTGCGCGCGAGAGAAGGTGCGCGACAGGGCAATACAGCGAAGGCCCCTGGCGTTTGCCAGGGGCCTTCGTAGTCTGTGTCGAGAGGGGGACTTGAACCCCCACGTCCCTAAGGACACTAGCACCTCAAGCTAGCGCGTCTGCCATTCCGCCACCCCGACCGGTGGTGCTCGACTACAGTAGCCGAGCCTTCGCCCGGATGAGAAATCGGCTGGTCAGGGGCTACTTATTCATGAAAATGCCTGCGATGTCAGCCTTTTTGATGGGGGTCTCGCTGTTGGCCTGAACCTGGCACAGGGCCTGCACGGTGCTCATCGTGAAATCGACTGAGGTGCCGGTGGGTTCGTTGTCGTTGCCGGTTTGCTGCTTGATGAACTTGGTGACGGTGATGCGCTGAGAATCCGGCTGCTGGCTCAGGTACTCACTGCACTTGGTATCGCCACCCTGGTTCAGTGCGCGCTCGACTTCGGTACAGCCGGACAGCACCGTCACGGCGAACAGGGCGGCGGCCGCGCCGGCCGTCCATCGCAGGGTCTTCATGATCGATCCTTCTTTCGCTTACCGCTGTCGCGCGCGGCGGATTCGGACCGCCGCGATCGCCCGTCAGCGTAGAGCGGCGCGATCGATCGGCAATCCGGACTCGACCCTGAGATTTGTCCGATTCGATGTGATTTGCGTCACACATGTGCCCATGTTTTCGGGGGTGTGTAGGGCATGGTGGTGGGTATGCCCACTCCCGCCACGGACATCATTCGGGTGCTCGGCGCCCGCGAGCACAACCTGCGCAACATCTCGATCGAGATCCCCAAGAACAAGATCACCGTTTTCACCGGCGTCTCCGGCTCCGGCAAGTCCTCCATCGTGTTCGACACCATCGCCGTGGAATCGCAGCGGCAGTTGTACGCCACGTTCCCGGCGTTCATCCTCAACTTCCTGCCGCGCTACGAACGACCGCACGCCGAGGCGATCGAGAACCTCACCGCGCCGGTCATCATCGATCAGAAGGCCGTCGGCGGCGGCCCGCGATCCACGGTCGGGACCATGACCGACATCTACGCCCTCATCCGAGCGCTGTTCGCGCGCTTCGGATCACCCTCGACCGGACTCGTCTACGACTACTCCTTCAACACCCCGCAGGGCATGTGCCCCGAATGCGACGGGCTCGGCATGAGCGTCACCGTCGACCCGGACAAGCTCGTGGATCGCAGCAAATCGCTGAACGAAGGCGCGATCCTGCTCACCGGATACGCGGTGGGCAGCGGAGATTGGCAGCTCTACGGCAACTCCGGGCGCTTCGACCTGGACAAGAAACTGGCCGACTACAGCGACGAGGAATGGCACGACCTGCTGCACGGCACCGGCGGCAAGGTGGAACTGACCTTCAACAAGGGCACCTGGAAGGCGAATTACGAAGGGCTGGCGGACAAGTTCACCCGTTCGCGGGTCAAGCGCGACACCTCGGGGCTGTCGGAGAAGACCCGCGAGCAGATCCAGAAGTACCTCACCGAGGGCGTGTGCCCGGCGTGCAACGGGGCGCGGCTCAACGAGAAGGCCCTGGCCACCGAGATCGGCGGGCGCAATATCGCCGAGTGGACGCGGCTGCAGATCACCGATCTGCTCGAGGTGCTCGGGGAGGTCACCGATCCGGCGGCGCGGGGACTGATCGACGCCACCCGGGTGGCACTGGGCCGGGTGGTCGACATCGGGCTCGGCTACCTGAGCCTGGACCGGCCGACGGCGACCCTGTCCGGCGGTGAGGGCCAGCGGCTCAAGATGATCAAGCATCTGGGCAGCACGCTGGTCGGGATGACCTACATCTTCGACGAGCCCAGCGTCGGTCTGCATCCGCGCGATGTGGGCAGGCTCAATCACATGCTCGAGGCCCTGCGGGACAAGGGCAATACCGTGCTGGTGGTCGAGCACGATCCCGATGTCATCCAGATCGCGGACCATATCGTCGATGTCGGACCGCGCGCCGGCGCGCACGGCGGCGAGATCATGTTCACCGGCACCTTCGACGAGCTGCGCCGGGCCGAGACCCTCACCGGGCAGGCGCTGCGCCGGCCGTTCGCGGTCAAGGAGATCTTCCGGGCCGCCACCGGCGAGCTGGCGGTGGACAACGCCACTTCGCACAATCTCAAGAACGTGAGCGCGCGGATTCCCACCGGGATACTGACCGCCGTCACCGGCGTCGCCGGGTCCGGCAAGAGCAGCCTGATCCGGGCCGAGTTCATGAAGCGGTATCCGGAGTCGGTGTTCGTGGACCAGTCCGCCATCGCCGCGTCCTCGCGGTCCACGCCCGCGACCTACCTCGGGCTCATGGATCCCATCCGCAAGCTGTTCGCCAAGGCCACCGGCGAGGCCGCGGGGCTGTTCAGCTTCAATTCCGACGGCGCGTGCAAGGAATGCGAGGGACGCGGGGTCATCATCACCGAGGTCGCCTACATGGACCCGGTGACCACGCACTGCGAATCCTGTGACGGGCGGCGCTTTTCCGAGCGGGTGCTCGCACTCACCCTGCGCGGCAAGTCGATTGCCGACGTACTGGAGATGTCGGCCGAGACCGCGGTCGAGTTCTTCCCGGAGAAGGCGCTGAATGCCAAGTTGCGCACCATGATCGAGGTCGGGCTCGACTATCTGAGCCTCGGGCAGGCCATGAGCACGCTCTCCGGCGGTGAGCGCCAGCGCATCAAACTGGCCACGCAGCTGCAGAACAGCGGCAGCGTGTACGTGCTCGACGAACCGACGACCGGCCTGCACATGTCCGATGTGGACACCCTGCTGCGGCTCATGGACGGACTGGTCGAACGCGGCAACACCGTGATCGTCATCGAGCACAATCTCGACGTGGTCGCGCACGCGGACTGGGTCATCGACCTGGGACCGGACGGCGGCAAGAACGGCGGGGAGATCGTGTTCACCGGGACCCCGGCGCAGCTGCTGCGGGATCCGGACTCGCTGACCGGGCAGTACCTGCGGCTGTACAAGGACGGGGCGGCGGTTCGCGGATGAGCGGCCGGTGTGCGGTGGCACGCACTGCAATTCGCGCCACCGCACACCGGTGACTCGGCCCCGGCGCCGGGGCCGTCGGACAGCACTCGCGCCGGTTCAGCGCGAGTGATGTTCGGCCAGCGCGGCGCGCCAGCGGCCCGCCTCGCTCGTGTTGCCGCGACGTTCGAGAACCTCGGCGAGCCCGGCCATCGCGCGGGTGTCCCCGTGGTCGGCGGCGATGCGCCACCAGCGTTCGGCCTCGGGCAGATCGCCCCGGCGCAGCAGCACCACGGCCAGGTCGTAGGCGGCGGCCGGATGCCCGAGATCGGCTGCCTGGATCCACAATTCGAACGCCTGGCCGTCTTCGCCGCGGCCGTGCATGGCCACGCCGAGGTCGTAGAGCGCGCGGCTGTAGCGACCCGCGTCCGCGGGCTGGACCGGGTCCGGCGGGGTGGGGGCGGTGCTCAGTTCCACGACCAGCTCGGTGAAGTCCGCGGGGCCGACGCCGGTGCTGCAGTGCAGCACCGTGCAGGCGCGTTCGCGGGTGATGAGCATGCCGTAGTTGCCGGTCCAGGAGATGATCTCGCCGCGATCGTCCACCCAGACCGGGGTCAGGGTGATGGCGGCCGTGGCGTCGGCGGGGCAAATGCGCAGCGATACGCCGTCGGCCATGGCATCGCTCCACACGTCAACCCCCCGCAACTGCCGGCCCGCCAGCAGCACGTGGCCGCTCTCCACGCTCAGTCCGACGCCGAGCCCGTGCACCCCGCGGCGGGGTCCGGCCGCGCGCAGCGTGAGCGTGACGGTGGCGGGGGAGACGCCGAGCGGGACCGAATGCACCGGGTAGACCTTGGCTCCGTTCCAGGTCACGGGCTCGGCGCCGGTGTATCGGGCGGCCAGGGGTAGGTCGGGCAGGGCGGGGAGCGTGTCGGTCACTGTCGAGGTGGCATCCGAAAACGACGTGTTCATCTGCCCCGCCTTTCACCGGTGCTCGGGTGCGTTTCGGGCCCACCGTAGCCCTGATTCGCCCCGATGAACCCCGTATTTGCCAGGTGTCTTCGACGCGCACCGGCTGGACGCTTGACCTGGGATGTTGGACAGTTTTCAGCAGGTCGCTCGACGTGTTGCACCGAAACACGCGGTGTGTCGTACCTGCGACAGCGCAAGCGTCATGTTTACTCGACGCCGACGTACCAGCGAACGAGTGAAAGGTAAGGACATATGGCTCTGCCCACAATGACCCCCGAACAACGCTCCGAGGCGCTGGCCAAAGCCGCCGCGGTTCGCAAGGCCCGCTCGGAATTGATCGCGCAGGTCAAAAAGGGATCGGTCAGTCTGGCGGAGGTGCTCAAGCGCGCAGACAAGGAAGACCTGGTCAAGAAGACGAAGGTGGCGGCCGTGATCAAGGCGCTCCCGGGTATCGGCCCCGTCAAGGCCGCGAAGCTGATGGATGAGGCGGAGATTCCCGCCGACCGCCGGATCGGCGGTCTGGGCTCTCGCCAGCGCGCCGCTCTGCTGGAGGCGTTGACCAACTGAGTTGATGGGGGGTCGCCGACCGGGCTCGCGTCAGAGCCCGGCGGCAACCGCCCGCAACACCGCGGACCACCCGAAATGGGCCGATTTTGTTCTGGACGGTCCCATCCGATAATCTTGCGGAGCACACCGGTCGGGGTGGCGGAATGGCAGACGCGCTAGCTTGAGGTGCTAGTGTCCTTAGGGACGTGGGGGTTCAAGTCCCCCTCTCGACACAGACACTCGCCGGATTCTTTGCAGGACAAAGAATCCGGCGAGTTTTTTGTTGTCCGGGCAGTGCCGGGGGTGGTCGGTCCCGGCCGTGGTCGAACGGTTGCGGGCTCGCCGCCCGCCTATGTCTTCGGGGCCGACAGGAACGTCATCGGCCCGCTGTCCTCGAATTTGTCGCTGACGTTGCCGGCGATCCCGCCGTGCACGGCCAGCGCGCCGATGAGATCCAGTTTCAGCTGCGGGCTGCCGGCCGTGAAGTCCAGGTCCGCCAGATCGGTCCAGACGATGTTGGGGCGGGTGGTGGATTCGTAGACGTAGCGCCTGTTCGTCAGATCCAGGACCACCTGCCAAATGGTCTGCGAGGCATCGGGTTTGCCCGGGTCCGGGATGCGGAAGGGCTGGGCGGCGTTGCGGATCACCGAGAACATCGCCGCGATCGCCGCCACCTGGCTCGCCGGGGCGGGCAGGCGGCCGGAGTAATAGGAGGCGCGGGCGAAGCGGTCCGTGGCCAGCGTCGATCCGGGTAGCGGATCGCTGCCGCCGAGTCCCTCGAAGCGCCGCACGAGCTCGAGCTGCTGGTCGAAGGTGGGGGAATTGGTCATCACCCGGTAGTCCGCGCTGTGGTAGACCCTGGGCCGCCCGTCGAGGTACTCGATGATCGCCGAGTCGCCGGTCGCGTCGTCCAGCGCCAGGTGCAGGCCGGGCGGAACTCCGCCGGTGGGGTCTTCCATCTGTACGACCTGCACATCGGTCTCGGCGATCCAGGCGACGGCCTCGGCGACGGTGGTGAAGTTGTCGAGGAAGTACTGCAACCAGACGGCCTGGCTCAGCTGGGTCCGCGAGCTGTCCGGGTCGCCGTAGGTGGACTCGGCCAGCCACAGGATGTGCCCGGCCAGCCCGTGCTCGTTCATGCCGTCCACCGAGGTCATGTCGAACGCCGCGGCGATGACGCTGCCGTACTTCGAGGTCCACGTGAGCGACCCGGTGACGCCGTCGTCGCGCTCGACCCCGCGCGGCTGCTTCCACAGATTGGTCATCAGATCGCGCGCGAAGTCCATGTTCCTGCCCACCAGGACCGCGCCGCCCGCGTCGGGCCACATCACTCGCGTACACATTCGACCGGGTCCGCCTTCCCACCTCGATGTTGGGGGCCGTTCTCGTCCTGTCGAACACATTAGTGCTGGTCAGTGAGTATTCGCCGCTAGCCCTCGTGGGGCCGGTGGTTCGCTCGGACGACCGATTTCGAGGTCGCCCGGCCGCCGGCCGGTGACCGCGCCTCAGCGTGGAACATCTCCCGTCCGGACGCGATCCCAGGCGGCTCGGTACAGATCGGGGAGCGCGCGGCGAGGCACCGTGACGCGCGAGCCCTCGATGCGGTCGCGCCACCCCTCGGTCAGGTTGTGCAGGGGAAGTTTCCAGAGCTCCAGACCGGGTTTGCCGACCCAGCGTGACCCGATGAAGACCGTGCGGCCGGCCTTCTTGCGGCGATCCTCGATCACGAGGCCCCGGGCGAGCAGCAGGTCGCGGGCCGCGGTGTGCCGGGGCGGCTTCCAGCCGTTCCAGCGGCGGATATTGCGGTCGGTGGGATCTTTGAGGGTGAGCAGCTGCAGGTAGAGCGCCGCGGCATCGGCGCTCAGGCCGTGGGTGGCGGCGACTTCGTCGACCAGGTCGGGGACGGTGTGCGCGGGGTAGGCCTCGAAGCCGCCCGGCGGGAGGTCGGCCGCGGCCAGGCGCGCCAGTACGCGGTCGCAGTCCGGGTCGAAGAGCCGATCCAGGTAGGGCAGTTCGTCGCGGAAACCACCGCCGATCGACCGCAGCAGATCGCTGTGCGCGGTGAGGTCGTAGTGCGCGGGACGGAAACGCATATCCCAGTAGTCCTTGTCGACGCCCTCGTGGGTGGCGATCACCAAGCCGTCGTCGTATCGCCGGCCGCCGGTCGCGGACTCGGTGATCGCGACTCCGGTCAGCTGCGACAGGGCCCGGATCTCCGGCTCTTTGGCCGAACTCATGTGCAGTACAAGGGCCGGATCCCGCAGCCGCGTACGCAGCTCGTTCAGGGTCGCACCGGCTCCCTCGCGAACCGGGTCTCCCTGCGGGAGGTGCGAATACGCCCACAGACAGGCATCGAAGATCACGGTCCAGGTGAAGGAGAAGCGATGATCGATGCGGGCCGATACCGCCGTCTTGTCGGGTGCGGCCAGCACCGTGCACAGTTCGCCGGCCGAGATGCTCCAGGAACAGGTTCCGAAGTCCGAACAGGCTGCATCCAGAGCCGCTCTCGTCGGCTCGGACACGAACGGGCGGACACCGAAACGTTCGATCCACGCGTCCGCGAGACGATCGGCGGCACGCCTGACGCCGCCCGGCTCCCACAGGTCGGCCGGATCGGCGGGCAGCATGGCGGCCGCGATCAGGGCTCGGTCCGCACTCGAACCGCTGCCGGACAACTCGCGCGCGGCGTCCGCGGCCGCGGCACCGATGCCGAGCGTGCGGAGCTGGGCCGGACTCAGGTCGGTCGCGGGCGTCAGATACCAGGGGAGATACCCGGCCATGGCCAAGGCGGCCGCGGCCGGGCTCATCCCGGTGCGCCGGGCCAGGAGATCGACCGCGCCGGTGTCCCACGGCAGCGGCCCCTCGCGCCGTACGGCTGCGACGAAGTCTCGCAGCTGTGCCGAGTCACCCCAGCCGGGTTCGACGACGTCCACCGACTCGATGGGCCCGAGCATCGGCGGTTCGGCTCCACCGATCCGCAGGTCTATGAATTCCCTTCTCCCCGAGCGTGATTCACTCACCGCCACAGCGACGCCGTGTGCATCGGCGATAACGGGCAGATCGGTGATGCACCGGCCGACGCGCAGCTGGACCGCCGGATCGGCGAAGACCGTGACGGACCAGAGGTCGAGCAGTGCCAGCAGGTACTCTCGGTCCCGGTCGGAGGTGGTCGCCACGGCCGCTCGGGCGGCCACGGCGCCGACCGACATGACCGCGCTCCGCCAGTATCCGAAAACGGCGACGTGGGACCATTCGTCGGTCCCGGGCGGAATCACGCCGCCGCACAGCAGGTTCGACACGATCTCGATCGCTCGCAGAATCCGGGGATGGGCGGCATCGCGAGGCGTGCTGCCGTGCAGCGCCCGCGTCAGGCCGGCGAAATCATCGAGCGGGCGGGGTGCGACAGCGGTCGCGTCGGGGCCGGCGGGAACGTCCGAGTGCGACGGCTCGGCCGGGGTCGTGGACGGCTGCGCTGTCCGCTTGTCCGCGAGGTCCGGTTCGGTGTTCGTGGCGTCGTGGCCCTCGATAGCGGTGGTGTGGCCCACGGTCGGTGCGTTGGCACCGCGGACCAGGTCCCAGGCGGCGCGGTAGAGATCGGCCAGGGTGCGGGCCGGTGTCGCGGTGCCGTGGATCGATTTGCCGGACCAGTCGCGCTCTAGGCCGTGCAGGAGCCATTTCCACTGTTCGACACCGGGTTTGGTGATCCATTCACCCGGCAGGAACACCGATCGGCCCGCGCGGCCGCGTTTGTCACGAACCACGAGATCCCGGTCGGCGAGTGCGGTTTCGGCGGCGCGGTGGCGGGCGGGTTTCCAGCCGTTCCACTCGCGGATGTTGCGGTCGGTGGGCGCGATCAGGGTGGCGAGTTGCAGATAGAGGGCGGCGGCGTCGGGGTCCAGGTCCAGGGCGGCGGCGACCTCGGTCACCAGGTCGGGGGCGCTGAGCGCGGGATCGGTTTCGTATCGGCCCGCGGGGACCACCCCGGAGCCGATGCGTTCGACCATTCGGTCGCAGTCCGATCCGAACACCCAGTCCAGTGCGATGACGGTGTCGCGGTTGTAGGACTCCACGGCAGCCCGGGCATCTCGGGTGCGGTCGTCGAGCAGGTACTGCGCGGGGCGAATGTACAGTTCCCACTGGTGATCACGGTCAGCGTCCGCGGCCAGGATAAGGCCGTCGTCGAACGTGCCGGCGTCCCCACCAGAGTCGGGCCACGGCCCGGTCGCACGCCTGTGCCGCAGTGACTCGATGGTGCGGGCGGAGACGCTGCCCAGACCCAGCAGCAGTCCGGGGTGCCGCAACTGCACGCGAATGCGATCGATGGTGTGCGGGACACCCGCGCGGACCGGGTCACCGGCGGGCAGGTACGCGTAGGCCCACCGGCAGAGATCGACCAGCAGCCGCCAGCGGCAACGGAAGCGATCGAGTTGCTCGCTGTCTCCGGTGATGCACCAGCCGCGCTCGGTGTGCTCCAGGCGTGCGTCCAGAACCTCGTTGAGCAGGGGCTCGGCGGACGGGTCGGCGAGCATGGCGACATTCTCGGCGACCGACCCCACCCTGGCCGATCGCGCCGAGGGAAGTGCACTCCGGATCGCCATCGCCGCGGTGAGCGTCCGCTCGGGCACCGGGACACGGCGGCCGTAGCGCTCGTTCCACGCCCGCGCCATGCCTTCGGCGAGCACGCACAGCCCATCGGGCTCCCACAGTCGAGCCGGGTCTGCGGGCAGAGCGGCGGTGAACAGAGCTGCGCTGCCACCGAATTCGCCGCCGAGGGCAATCCGCAATTCGAGAAGGGCGTCTGCCAGGTCCGCCGTCCCGATATCGAGGGCCTTGCGCAGGTCGGTGGGCACCATGTCCTCGTAGCGCCGGCGTCGCGTGCATCCGGAGAGCAGGATCGCCGCGGCCGCCCGGCTCAGCCCGGAGCTCGCGGCGAGCACGCGCGGTGCGTGCGGATTCCACGGCAGGGGTCCGTGTTCGCGCACCAGTCGCGTGAATTCGCTCAGCTGCGACCTATCGCCCCAGACGAGTTCGAGTGCGGTGGAATCGGTATCGGGCGAGCGGTCGGGGGAGCGGCGCGATTCGACGAATCGGCCCCGCCCCCGATCCCAGCCGATCCGGATCCTGGTGTGCTCGGTGTCCGCGTGCACCGCCGGACCGGGCTCGCCGGCGGTGATCCACAACCGCCGGTCACGATCGGCGAAGACGGTCTCGGCCCAGACGCCCAGAAAGTTCAGCAGTAGTCGCCGGTCGGTCTCGGACGTGGGAAGGCTCGAGGCGGCCCACAGCGCGACCTCCCCGACCCCGTGCACGAACTCGCCCCAGGTGTCCACGTGCGCCGGTGCCGTACTGCCTCCGAAGTGCGCCGACACCACCGGCATACGCAGTTGTGCCGACGCCAGCCGAAGCCCGTGCAGCAGACCGCGTTCGTCGTAGCGGTTGGAGAGTGAACCCGCGAGCACCCGGGCGTAACCGTAGTGGTGATCCAGCGGATCGGCCGCGATCTCGTCCCAGTTCGCGGGTGCCACTGCCTCGTTCATCGAACCCCCCGATGTGCGTGCGGTCGGGTGACCGCGTATGCGCAGTATCGAATCATCGGGTACCGACAGCGTTTTCGGGCGGCGGCGGCCGCTCGGAGCGCGGTTGCCGGCGCGGGATGCGCGAAGGCCCGCGGCCGACTGCCCCGGGCCTTCGTGTGCGTATGGATTCGGGGCTGCGAGGGCAGCGGCCGGGTCAGTGTTTCTTCTTGCCGAAGGGCTGGAACTGGACGATCAGGACCACGATCGTGCCGACGACGAAGCCGATGATCGCCGAGACCGTGGTGTTGGCGAGCCAGGCCAGGACGCCGCCGACGCCGGCCACCGCGTCGCGGATCGCCTCCTCTACGTCGTGGACCCAGCCGTAGGGTGTGTGCCAGCCGAGGGTGTCGGTGCCGGTCAGCAGGATGTGGCCGCCTACCCAGAGCATCGCCACCGTGCCGACCGTCGACAGGACCGACAGGAGTTTCGGCATCGCCGAGACCAGGCCGCGGCCCACCGACTGGGCGAACTTCGAAGAGCGCTGGGCCAGGGCCAGGCCCGCGTCGTCCATCTTCACGATGATCCCGACCACGCCGTAGACCGCGGCGGTGATCACCAGGGCCACGGCGATCAGGATGATCAGGCGGGGGACGAAGGACTGGTCGGCCACCTCGTTCAGGGCGATGACCATGATCTCGGCCGAGAGGATGAAGTCGGTGCGAATCGCGCTGGCGGTCATCGACTTCTCGTCGGCCGGACCCTTGTCCGCGGACTCGGCGCTCTCGTGGTGCAGGAACCGGCCCAGGACCTTCTCCGCGCCTTCGAAGCAGAGGTAGGTCGCGCCCAGCATCAGGATCGGGGTCAGCGCCCAGGGCGCGAACTGGCTCAGGATCAGAGCCGCCGGGAGGATGAACAGCAGCTTGTTGCGCAGCGAGCCCAGGGCGATCTTCTTGATCATCGGAATCTCGCGGTCGGCGGTGATGCCGTGTACGTATTGCGGGGTCACCGCGGTGTCGTCGATCACCACGCCGGCGGCTTTGGCGGTCGCCTTACCGGTCGCCGCGCCGATGTCGTCGATGGACGCTGCCGCGAGTCGGGCCAGGGCCGCAACATCGTCGAGTAGTCCGAACAGGCCTGCACTCATGAAAAGCAAGGTTACCGGTGGCCCGCGGCGACGCGTGCTCACGATCGATTGCCCGGATCCTGATTGCCGGGTTTGTTTCGGGTTACATGCCAGACTGTGGACGTGAAAGACGATGTGACCGAAACCGAGAAGCCCGAGCGGCCCGGCGGCAAGCCCGACCGCGGCACCGTCATCGGGCGTGGGGTGCTGTGGCTGGCGAAGTGGTCGCTGGCGATCGTGGCCATCGCCGCGGGCGCGTGGGTACTCGGATTCCTGGTCGACAAGTTCTGGGTGGCGCTGCTGCCGGTCGCGCTGGCGATCGTGGTGTCCACCGTGCTGTGGCCGCCGACCCGGTGGCTGACCGAGCGCGGGTTGAAGCCCGCGCTGGCGGCCTCGATCACCGTGCTGGGGTTCATCGCGATTCTGGCCGGGGTCATCGGATTGATCGTGCCGTCGGTGGTCGATCAGGCTCCCGAATTGGCCGATCGCTCGACCGAGGGCGTCAACCGGGTGCGGGACTGGCTGCAGGGTCCGCCGTTGAATGTGGGTGAGGAGCAACTCAATTCGGGTGTCTCGGCGATCGTGGACAAATTGCAGTCCAGTGCCGAGCGCATCGCGGGCGGGGTGTTCACCGGGGTCAGCACCGCCACCTCGGCGATCGTGACGCTGTTCCTGGTGCTGGTGCTGGCGTTCTTCTTCGTCAAGGACGGCCCCCGGCTGCTGCCGTGGCTGCACTCGATCATCGGCAGCAAGGGCGGCCGGCACATCGAGGAGGTGCTCAACCGGGTGTGGGTCACCCTCGGCGGATTCATTCGCACGCAGGCGCTGGTGAGTTTGATCGACGCGGTGCTGATCGGCGGCGGTCTGGTGATCCTGCACGTGCCGCTGGCCGCGGTGCTGACCGTGCTGACCTTCCTGGGCGGATTCGTCCCGATCGTGGGCGCGTTCGTGGCCGGCGCGCTGGCGGTGCTGGTGGCCCTGGTCGCCAACGGCGTGACCACCGCGCTGATCGTGCTGGCCATCATCGTGGTGGTGCAGCAGCTCGAAGGCAATGTGCTGCAACCGGTTCTGCAGAGCCGGAGCATGCAGTTGCACGCGGTCGTGGTGCTGCTGGCGGTGACGGTCGGCGGGTCGTTGTACGGGATCGTCGGGGCGTTCCTGGCGGTGCCGGTGGTCGCGGTGGTGGCGGTGATCCTGCGGTACATCGGGGAACAGATCGACCTGCAGACCGCGCCGCTGCCCGAGCCGACCGTGGACGCGGCCGACGATTCGAGCGACGTCAAAGCCTGACGGGCGACGCGGTTCGTGGCTGTCGAAGGCCCCCGGTGCACGGTGCCGGGGGCCTTTCGCATCTCGGGACGCGGTCCGTCGATCGCTGAGGCGGGCCGGTGGTCGGGCGCGTGCGGTTACTGTTCGACCGGGATCAGGCGGCCGTCCAGGGTGCGCAGGTGGATGCGGGGCTGTTCGCGGGTGGGGGTGCGGACCAGGGCGAAGGCCAGGCCCGAGGCGGTCACCGAGGTGGTGTGGGTGTCGATGCTCGAGGCCAGGGTGAGGGTGGCCGCGTCGGCGGCGGCGTTGCCCAGCACCGCGAACCAGCTCGTGGACGCCGGTGCGCCGCCGCCGTTGGTGGGGGTGAAGCGTTTTCGGCTCATGCGCAGCAGCGGGCGGTGTTCCAGGGTGCGGAACTGGCGGGCCGGGGCGGGGCGGCGCGGGGTGCCGGTGATCATGGCCGGCGCGGTCCAGCCAGCGGGGCGGTGCTCGACGATGACGACGACACGAAAGTCCCTGCTCTCCAGCAGGATCGCCGCGGCGGCGTCGCCGCGTTCGACCAGGGCGAGGGGGCGGAAGTCGTCGGCGAGGGTGGCGAGCACGGCCAGCGCGGCGGCGACGGCGGGGTGTGACGGTACCGAATCCATTGGGGCTGTCCCCTTCTCGCAGAGATGGCCGCAAGAGTGAATTCTAGGTACCGGGCGGTGCGCGTGCCACCGGTACGGCGAGAGTGAAACAGGAACGCAGCACAGCGGATTCGGGGCGGGCCGGGGACGATCGCGGACTCACCGGTGTGACACGCCGAGGGCAGCATCGCCGCCGGAACATCGAACCCCGGGGCGCTCGCAGTCGGCCGTTGACCCCCGCGCGCGGCGCGACCGGCACCCGGCGCGTGTGTGCCGCCTGTGCTAGGCGGACTCCCCTGACAGGGCGGTGGCGAACTCGGTGGCGGCCAGGTTCAGCAGGGATTCGGCCAGGTCGCGGGCGGCGGGGGCGTCGGCGTCCAGGACGGCCTCGGCCAGGGCGCGGTAGAGGTCGGCGCGGCCCACTTCGGCGGCCATCAGAACCGCGAGCGCGGCCAGGGCGGGTTCGTAGACCGCGCGCAGGTCGTTGTAGAGCAGGCGGAAGACCGTCGAGTCCGCGGCGTCGACGAGCAGGTCCCAGAAATTCAGGGCGTGCAGCTGGCGGGCGATCGAGTCCTGGGTCGTGGCAAGGGCTTCCACGAGTTCGGTCAGGGGCGCGGCGAGTTCGGCGCCGGCGCGTTCGGCGGCCAGGCCGGCGGCTTCGCGGCCGATGAGACGGCGGGTCTCGAGGATCGAGCGCATGACCTCGGGGTCGAGTTGCCCCTTGCGCAGCAGCAGGCGCGGGAGCATGTCCATGCCGGCGTGGCGACGGTAGTCGCGCACGGTGGTCGATCCGCCCTGGCGGACCTCGACCAGACCGCTGTGGGCCAGGCGCTGCAGGGCCTCGCGCACGGTCGGGCGGGAGACGCCGAGGGTTTCGGCGAGCTGACGTTCGGCGGGCAGGGCCGAGCCGGGCGGCAATTCGCCGTCCAGGACCTCGTCCACGAGCTGTTCGAAGACGGTATCGGGCACCGTTCGGCGGTCGATCCGCTTGATTGCCATGATCGGAACGCTAGGGGCGGGTGCGCGAGAGGTCAAGCGGCCAGACCAGTGGCCGGGGTTGGCCGGTTCTTCCGGGGGAGTTCACCCGGTGTTCGTCACCGGGGCGCCGCCGGTCACCCGGCGCCCTGCACGATCAGCCGGGTGCGCATCGTTCAGTTGGCCAATTTCTATGGTCCGCGCTCCGGGGGACTGCGTACCGCACTGCACCATCTGGGCGCGGGGTACGCCGCGGCGGGGCACGAGACGGTGCTGATCGTGCCGGGCGCGCGCCGGGCCGAGGAGCTGCTGGACTCGGGGGTCCTGCGGATCACGGTGCCCGCGCCGCGCATTCCCGGGACCGGCGGGTACCGGGCGGCGGATCCGCGCCGGGTGGCCGATGTGCTGCGCGGGGTGCGACCCGAGGCCCTCGAGGTCTCGGATCGCCTGACGCTCAGGGGTTTCGGCCGCTGGGCGCGGCGGCGGAACGTGGCCGCGGTGATGATCTCGCACGAGCGCCTGGATCGGCTGCTGGGTCAGGCGCTGCCCGGTCCGGCGGCCCGGCGCGCGGCCGACATCGCCAATCGGCGCACCGCCCGGGAGTACGACATCGTCATCTGCACAACCGAATTCGCGCGCCAGGAGTTCGAGCGGATCGACGCGCCGAATGTGGCGCTGGTGCCGCTCGGGGTGGATCTGGACATGTTCAGCCCGCGCCGGCACGATCGGCGCCTGCGCGCGGATCTGGGCGCGGAGCGGTATCCGCTGCTGGTGCACTGCGGGCGGCTCTCGGTGGAGAAGCGGGTCGATCGCAGCATCGAAACCGTTGCGGCGCTGCGCCGTGACGGGGTGCCCGCGCGGCTGGTGGTGGCCGGGGACGGGCCGCGCCGCGAGGCGCTCGAGCGCCGGGCGCGCACCGTGCCCGCGCTGGCGGACGGACGGCCCGCGGTGCGGTTCACCGGGTTCATCAACGACCGCACCGCGCTGGCGACGCTGCTGGCCAGCGCCGATGTCTCCCTCGCTCCGGGTCCGCACGAGACGTTCGGGCTGGCCGCGCTCGAGGCGCTGGCCGCGGGCACCCCGGTGGTGGCCAGTCGATCTTCGGCGCTGGCCGACATCGTCACCGCCGATTGCGGTGCGGTCGCGGCCGATCATCCCGCGGCTTTCGCGCACGCGGTCACCGGCGTCCTGGCGCTGCCGCCCACCCAGCGCCGCCACGCCGCCCGCACCCGCGCCGAGCAGTTCACCTGGCCCGCGGCGGTCAAGGGCATGCTGGAGAAGCTGGTCTCGGCCTGAGCGCTCGTTCCGGCCGGGCCGCGCCGCCCGGGACGTGCGCTCACCGTCAAGTGGTGGACCCGCGCCGCCCGTTCGTACGGCCCGGGACGCGCCCACGGCCCGTTCGGGCCGGATTCGGCGGCCGAACGCCGGATCGAGCGGCCCGCGTCGTCGACCAGGATGTCCGGGCCTCGAAGTCGATCAGCACCTCATCGGCGAGCTTGTCGATGCGCTCGGTGGTCGAGCGATCGCGGGGAAGTGCGGGACGTGCCCTGTTGACTCGCTACCGCTTGTGCCTATAGTGGTCTGACCACTTGGCCACTTGGCCAGATTTCGATGCGGACAGGCGGGATGGCGATGATGCCCCTCGAGCAAGTGCAGCGTGTGGCGGGTGCGGCCGAGGCCGAGACCGCCGATCACGTGGCGGCGACGTTGATCGCGCGGGCGCGGGCCGCGCAGGCCGGTTGGGGTGCGCTCGAGGTCGGTGAGCGAGTTCGGGTGCTGGCGGGACTGCCCGGGGTGCTGCTGGGCAACATCGACCGGATCGCGGCGGCGATCGTGGCCGAGAACGGCAAGCCGCGCGCCGAAGCCCTTGCGCACGAAGTGGTTCCGGCGATCGCGGTGGCTCGGCACCATCTCGACGTCGCGGTGAGAACGCTGGGACCGTCGCGAATCACCTCCCCGACCGCGCCCTATCGCAGCGCGGTGCGCACGCATCGCCCCTACGGCGCGGTGGTGGCGATCGCTCCCTGGAACCTGCCGTTCCTCATTCCTTTCAGCCAGGTGCTGCCCGCGTTGATCGCGGGAAACAGTGTGGTGCTCAAGCCTTCCGAGCTCACCCCGCGCGTGGCCGAGCTGCTGGTGGAACTGATCACCGACTGCGGACTGCCCGAGGGTGTGCTGCGACTGGCCGCGGGCGACGGCTCGCTGGGGGCCGCGCTGGTGCGGGCCCGCCCGGACAAGGTGCTGTTCACCGGATCGGTCGCCACCGGGCAGCGGGTCATGGCGGCCGCGGCGCGGTTCCCGATTCCGGTGGGGCTCGAGCTGGGCGGGGTGGATGCCGCGGTCGTGCTGGCGGACGCGGATCTTGAGTTCACCACCTCGGCGGTGGCGTGGGGCGCGACATTCAATGGGGGACAAGCCTGTTGCTCGATCGAGCGGGTGCTGGTGCACGCCGATCTGTTCGAGGCGTTCCGCGCCCGGCTCGAGGACAAGCTGCGCCGGGTCGACACCCGCGTGGATCTCGCGCCGGCGATCGATGACCGGCAGCGCGAGATCTGGCGGCAGCACGTGCGGGCCGCGCGCGAGTGCGGGCTCGAGGTGCGCGGGGGCGACGAGCTGCCCGGGCGCAAGATCACCCCCGCGCTGATCAGCGGCGACGCCGTCACCGCGTCCACGGTGTGGCTCGAGGAGACCTTCGGCCCGGTCGTCGCGATCGCGCCCTTCGACACCGACGAGCAGGCCGTGGCCCTGCACAACGACACCGAGTACGGGCTGACCGCGAGCGTGTTCTCCGCCGACGTAGACCGGGCCCGCGCCCTGGCCGGGCGGCTGCACGCGGGGTCGGTCGCGGTCAACGATGTCGCCGCGACCATGTATTCGACCCCGGAGTATCCGTGGGGCGGGGTCGGGCGCTCGGGCTTCGGGCGCTCACACGGCGTCGACGCGCTGCTGGACGCGGCCTGGGTGCAGGTCATCGACGCCCCGCGCGGTCCGGCCTTCGGCCCCAAACGCCCGTGGTGGTACCCCTACGCCCCCGAACTCGAGGACGCGATGCGCGCGCTGGCCGCCGCGATCGCCGAACCCCGGCTCGGCACCCGCCTGCGCGGCTACGGCCGCGCCGGGCACCAGTTGCTCACCATGCTCAGCCGCACCCCGAAACTCTGAGGACCACACCATGATCGCCACCGCCCAGAACTCCCCGCGCCTGCGCCCGGGGACCGATCACGTCGAATCGTGGTTCATCCGCGCCAACGACCCGCACTCCCCGCGCGCGCTGTGGCTCAAGGCCACCATTCTCACCGGCCGCGACGGCACCGCCATCGCCCAGGCCTGGTGCAGCATGTTCGACGGCAAACGCACCCGCGCCTGGTGCCGCGACATCGATTTGCCCGCGGCGCGTTTCGAGGACAACGCGCTCGGTCAGGAGATAGCGGTGGGTCCGCTGTTCATGACCCTGCACGGGCGCGGCGGCGATTCGCAGGGCACCCTGTGCGACGAGAACTCCACGGTGCTGTGGGATCTGGGGTTCACCCGGTCCGAGGTGGCGGGCGCGCCGCTGTCGATGCTGCCCAGCGACAAACTGCTCGGGGCCAAGCTTCCGCGCAACAAGCTGGTCACCCCGTTCCCGGTGGCCGCGATGACCGGGTTCGTGGACTGGGACGGCGAACGCTGGGACCTGACCGGCTGGCACGGCATGCAGGGCCACAACTGGGGCGCCGAGCACAGTCCCGAATATGCCTGGGGCCATTGCGTTTTCACCGACTCCGGCAGCGGCGAGCCGTTCGCGGTGATGGAGGGCGCCTCCGGGCGCACCCGGATCGGGGGCAGGGTGTCCCCGCTGCTGTCCATGCTGGTGGTGCGCCGGGGCGCGCAGGAGTTCCGGTTCGATCGGGTGCTGGATCTGTGGCGTCAGCGCCCGGAGCTGGATTTCCCGCACTGGACCCTGCGCATGCGCGGACGTGACGGCAGCGCCGAGGTGCGCATGAGCGCGGATCCGGCGCAGATGGTGTGCCTGGCCTACCGCAATCCCGCGCGCGAGACCAGTTACTGCCTCAATTCCAAGACCGCGGCGGTGTCGGTGCACGTGGCCCCGGTCAACGGCAACGCCTTCACCCTGCGCAGCGAACACGGTGGCGCGCTGGAGTTCCTGGCGCCGCGCCCGCGCGCCGACGTGCAGCCGATCGTCTGAGCGGAGTTTCCCGATATGCCTTTGACCTTCTTCGAGACCATGCGCGGCGAACTGTTCGACGCCGACGGGCACGCCCATCACGTGGCGCTGGATCTGCGGTGCGAATCCGGGCGGGCGCGCGGCTTCGTGACCAACGGCCGCGCACGCATCACCGGCACCGTTCGCGCGACCCCGTGGGTGGACGGTGCCGCGGTGACCGGCACCCTGATCGCGCTGCCGGTGACCAAGCGGCTGATGAGCTACGAGATCGACTTCCGGGACGAGCGCGGGCGGGCGTGGCACTTGAGCGGGCGCAAGGATGTGCGCTGGGTGCGGCGCGCGCACGCGAGCCTGACCAACCTGGCCACCGTGCTGTCCTGCGAGGGTCGCGACATCGCCACGGGCACGGTGCAATTTTTCGCCAACGACTACCCGAGTTTCCTGAGTTCGTTCCAGCCGTGGACCTCGCTGCGCGCGGATCTGCCGGACGGATCGCATCCGGCGGGCATGCTGAGCGCGGCCCAGCGCGCCACCCTGGACACACTGGCCGGGACGCTGATCGAAGCGGGCGGGGTGGTGCCGCCGGTGGCGGCGGACACCCTCGAGCGATTCGACGAGTACGTGGGCAATATGACCCCGCTCATGCAATCGGGGGTGCGGGTGGCCCTGCGCGGGCTCGACGCCGCCGCGCGCACAGATCGGG
>NZ_JBEXUS010000117.1:0-24165 GCF_040614455.1 Nocardia sp. NPDC005978 | reverse complement strand
GTTCGCGGCCCGGAGGTCTCGTTCTTCCCTCCCTCCGCTCCTCCGCTTCGCTCCCCCGCTCCACTCAGTCCAGAACGAGACGGCCGCGAACCTTGTTGCGGGGGTGTCAGGTCGGTCAGTTCACCCGCAGTACAACCTTGCCGACGGTGTCGGGCGAGTCGAGCAGCCGATGTGCCTGTGCCACTTCGGTGATGGGCAACTCCGCGGAGATGATCGGGGCGACCGCGCCCTCGGCGACGAGCGGCCACAGGTGCTCGCGCAGCTCGATCATGATCTCGGCCTTGCCGCCGGGCCCGGCGGCCGGGCGGCGGCGCAGATTGGTGGCGTGGATGGTGCCGCGCTTGCCGAGCAGCGCCGCGAGATCCAATTCCGCTTTCACCCCGCCCTGCATGCCGATCACCACCAGTTGCCCGTCCTCGGCCAGCGCCCGCACATTGCGATCCAGATAGGCTGCGCCCATATTGTCGAGAATGATGTCGGCGCCGGGCTTTTCGGCCGCCAGCACCTCCACGAAATCCTGTTCGCGGTAATTGATGAGGATGTCCGCGCCCAATTCCCGGCAGCGCGCCAGCTTGCGATCGGACCCGGCGGTCACCGCCACCCGCGCGCCCAGCGCCCGCGCCACCTGGATGGCGTGGGTGCCGATCCCGCTGCCGCCGCCGTGAACCAGCAGCAATTGCCCGCGGTGCAGGCCCGCGGTCATGACCAGGTTGGACCAGACGGTCGCCGCCACCTCCGGAAGCGCCGCCGCCGCAACCACATCCAGACCCGCGGGGATCGGCAGCACCTGCGTCGCGGGCACCAGGACCCGTTCGGCGTAGCCGCCGCCGGACAGCAGCGCGCACACCCGATCGCCCACCCGCGGCTCGGTGACCCCCGGCCCGGTCGCCGCGACCGTGCCCGAGCACTCGAGTCCGAGGATCGGGCTCGCCCCCGGCGGCGGCGGATACAGCCCGCGCCGCTGCAGCAGGTCGGCGCGATTCACCCCGGCGGCCGCGACCTCGACAATCACCTCCCCGGGCCCCGGTGCGGGCAGGTCCTCGACCTGCGTCCAGGCCATGACCTCGGGATCGCCGAATCCGTCGAGAGCTACCGCATACATGAAAACGAGCCTACGACGGCGTCCGGGCGATTACTGTCAGGCCGTCCTCGGCGAGCGCACAGCATCCTGTCAGCTTCGTGGTACACGGTGGAGTCGAACACGATGCCGGACGCGCTGGTGCGGCGCCGTGGGAATCAATGCCCCTGAAAGGAGAATCCATGATCGGCTTTCTGACCGCTCTGGGTGCCATGACCCTGTTGGCCGCGATGGCCATTTCCGGTTTCATCGCCGCCGACCAGCCGCGTGTGCTGGTTCGTGTGCGCGCGAATGATCGCGATCCGCGCCGCGGCCGATAGCCGGAACCTTTCCGGAAGTTACGCTCCGGGAAAGAATTTCCGACAGTCCGCGCGCGCGGGCGGCACCCGCTAGCGTGTGCGCGATGAGCGGTTTCGTCGACTTCCAGAACGAGATATATCTCGCCGGACTCGCGGGCGTGTTGCCCGCGCTACCGCTGACGGCGGCGGGTCTGGAGCGCCGCGCGCGGGAGGTCCTGGATCCGGCGGCCTTCGCCTACGTGGCGGGCAGCGCGTCGGCCGAGCGCACCGCCGTCGCCAATGTCGCGGCCTTCGAGAAATACCGGCTCATGCCCCGGGTCCTGCGCGGCGCGAGCGCGCCGGGCGCACGGGATCTCTCGGTCGAGGTGCTCGGCACCACGTTGGCCGCGCCCGTTCTCACCGCGCCCATCGGCGTGCTGGGGCTGCTGCACGACCGCGGCGAGGCCGTGGTCGCCGAGGTGACCCGCGAACTCGGCATCGGCATGGTGCTCTCCACCGCCGCCTCCACCACGATCGAACAAGCCGGCGCGGCCGCGGGGGAGTGGTGGTACCAGCTGTACTGGCCCAACGACCCCGAGCTGGCCCGCTCGTTCGTCGAGCGCGGCGAAAAGGCCGGGGCCAAAGCGATTGTCGTCACCGTCGACACCCCCGCGCTGGGGTGGCGGCCCCGCGATCTGGAACTCGGGCACCTGCCGTTCCTGCACGGGCAGGGCATCGCCAACTACCTCGCCGATCCGGTCTTCCGCGCCAAACTCCCCGCGCCG
Source organism: Nocardia sp. NPDC005978 (assembly GCF_040614455.1). NCBI lineage: Bacteria > Bacillati > Actinomycetota > Actinomycetes > Mycobacteriales > Nocardiaceae > Nocardia > Nocardia sp. NPDC005978. Next base: position 22,024 of record NZ_JBEXUS010000117.1, on the reverse strand, counting down.
CCGGAGGAGAGCGAGGAGGCGATGCGCACGGCGATCCTCACCTGGGTCGGGCTGTTCGGCAATCACGGCCTGCGGCCCGCCGACATCTCCCGGTTGCGCGAATGGACCTCGCTGCCCATCGCGGTCAAGGGCGTGGTGCACCCCGACGACGCCCGCCAGTGCGTGGACGCGGGCGCGGACGCGGTGATCGTGAGCAATCACGGCGGCCGCCAGGTGGACGGCGCCGTCGCGGCGCTGGACGCGCTGCCCACCATCGTGGCCACCGTCGGCGACCGCGCCGAGGTGCTCTTCGACTCCGGGGTGCGCGGCGGCTCCGATGTCATGATCGCGCTCTCGCTCGGCGCGCGGGCCGTGCTCTACGGCAGGCCCTGGGCGTACGGGCTCGGCATCGCGGGCCGCGACGGCGTACGGCACGCGCTGCGCGCACTGCTGGCGGACTTCGATTCGGCCATGGGCCTCTCGGGCTGCACCACCCCGGCGGAACTGAACCGCACCATGATCAGTCGTGCCTGAAAGGGTTACGGGCGTGCTGTTTTCGCTGCTCGGGCGGGCTCGGAACGTTCGCTTGGCTAGACTGTTCGCGTGATTGTCGAACCCGGGGGCCGCGTCGCGGCCGAACCGAGGTGGCTCACCCCGGAACAGCAGCGCGCGTGGCGGGCGTACATGGACGGCAGTCAGCGTTTGATGGCCGAACTCAACCGCCAGCTCCAGCGCGACAGCGCGCTGTCCCTGGCCGACTACCGGATTCTGGTGAAGCTCTCCGAGGCGCCCGGCCGGGCGCTGCGCATGAGCGATCTCGCCGACGGCGTGCTCTCCTCGCGCAGCCGTCTCACCCATCAGATCCGGCGGCTCGAGGCGCAGCGCATGGTCCTGCGCACCGCCTGCGCGGACGACGGCCGCGGGGTACTGGCCCAGCTCACCGACGAGGGGCTGCGCCGCCTGCGCGCCGCCGCGCCCGGCCACGTGGCCGCGGTCCGGCACTACTTCATCGACATGCTCACCCCGCAGCAGCTCGCCGCCGTCGCCGCCGCGCTGGAGGTGGTCGATATCGCCACCGATCAGCCGGCGGACCGACCGGCGCGCACCCGGCCCGCGGCCGCCCCGGAAAACGGGAGCGCGCGACCCGCGGCGGGGCACTGTTAGGATCGAGCCCCTGGAAGCGTGGCAGAGCGGCCGAATGCACTCGCCTTGAAAGCGAGCGTTGTGAAAGCAACCGGGGGTTCAAATCCCTCCGCTTCCGCTGCCCGATCCGCGATCACGAACCCTCGCGTGCCGAGTCGCGGATCGTTCGGTTACGGCCGAGAATCGAGACCTACGGCGGCACATCGCTTTTCGAGCGGGGTGTCGCCGTAGGCGTCATCGGGTTCGGAAGTATCGAGGTGTCTTGTGCGTAGCTGGGTCGGTATGGGTCTCGCGGTGGCGGCGCTGCACGTGCTCGGGTGGGGCACCCTTTTGCTGTTCGTGGTCCCCGGGCACTATCAGGTGCAGGGCGCGGTATTCGGGGTCGGGCTCGGCGTCACCGCCTACACCCTGGGCATGCGGCACGCGTTCGACGCCGATCACATCGCGGCCATCGACAACACCACGCGCAAACTCGTCGCCGAACACGGGCGCGAACGCACCCACACCGTCGGATTCTGGTTCGCCCTGGGACATTCCAGCATCGTCTTCCTGATGGTCGGGTTGCTGGCCATGGGCGTGCGCGCGCTGATCGGACCGCTCGAGGACGAGAACTCGTCCCTGCAGACCTGGACCGGGCTGTGGGGCACCAGCGTGTCCGGGCTCTTCCTGATCGCCATCGGCCTGCTGAATCTGGCGGCGCTGCTGGGGATCTGGAAGGTCTTCCGGCGCATGCGCGCGGGCGAACTCGACGAGGAGCGCCTGGAACGCGCCCTCGACAATCGCGGCCTGCTCAATCGCGTGCTGGGCCCGGTGGTCCGTCTGGTGCGCAAGCCCTGGCAGATGTACCCGGTGGGCCTGCTGTTCGGCCTGGGCTTCGACACCGTGACCGAGGTGGGCCTGCTGGTCATCGCCGGCGGCGCGGCGGCGACCGGATTGCCGTGGTACTCGATTCTCGTACTGCCCGTGCTCTTTTCGGCCGGAATGACGCTTTTCGACGCACTGGACGGTTCGTTCATGAGCTACGCCTACGACTGGGCCTTCGCCCGCCCGGTGCGCAAGATCTACTACAACCTGGTGATCACCGGCCTGTCCGTGGCGGTGGCGCTGCTCATCGGCGTACAGGAGATCATCTCCATTTTCGTCGAACGCCTCGACATCACTTCGGGTTTCGTCGGCTGGATCGGAAATCTCGATCTCGGCGATCTCGGATTCGTCATCGTCGGCCTGTTCGCGGGCACCTGGGCGGTGGCAATAGCGGTGTGGCGCTTCACCGATGTGGAGACTCGCTGGGAGCGGGACCTCGCCGCCGAGTGAGATTTTCTGGCAGGATGGCCGGGTGGACAGCCGCCGTCATGTACGGCGTCGCCTCGTCGGCGCCCTTGCCAGCGCCGCACTTCTCGCCGGTGCGGCGGTACTCACCTCTCCGCTCTCGCTCGCGGAACCACCGCCCGTGGGCGGTTCCGGATCCAACGACGAACCCCCACCCGGACTCGACCCGTCCCACCCCACCCGCGCTGCCATCCGCCGCGTGGAGAACATCGGTGACAGGCTGGTCCAGGTCTCGGTGTCCTCACCGGCCATGGCCCGCACGGTCGACGTCCAGGTGCTGCTACCCGCCGAGCGCACCGGCCCCCGCCCGACCGTCTACATGCTCGACGGCCGCGCCGCCGCCCCCGACGCCAACAACTGGGCACAGCAGGGCGGCGCGGTGGATTTCTTCGCCGACAAGAACGTCAACGTGGTCTTCACCCTCGGCGGGCCCGCCAGCTACTACACGGACTGGCAGCAGGCCGACGCCAAACTCGGCACCAACCGCTGGGAGACCTTCCTCACCCGCGAGCTGCCGCCGCTGCTGGACGCCCGCTTCGCCGGCAACGGCGTGAACGCGCTCACCGGCGTCTCCATGGGCGCCGAGGCGGCCATGATGCTCGCGGTGCGCCACCCGGACCTGTACCGGGCGGTGGCGGCGCACAGCGGCTGCTACGCAATGAGTTCGGACTTCGGCCAGGCGCAGGCGCGCGCGGTGATCGGCACCTTCGGCGGCGATCCGGACAATATGTTCGGGCCCGCGGAGGATCCGGCCTGGGCGGCGCACGACGTGCTGAACCAGGCCGACCGCCTGCGCGGCAAGGCCATCTACCTGTCCTCGGGCAGCGGGCTGCCCGGCCAGTACGACACACCCGCCAATCCGGACATGCGCAGCGCCATCATGTTCGGCGGGCCGATCGAGGCCGGTTCGGACATGTGCACCCAGCAGCTCGCCGAGCGCCTCGGGCAGCTGGGCATCCCGGCGACGGTCAACCGGCGGCTGACCGGAACCCATTCGTGGCCGTACTGGGCCGAGGAACTGCCCCGATCGTGGCCGACGCTGGCCGCCGGCCTGGGGATCGGCTGACCCCGGACCCGGGGATCGGCCGGTGCGGGTCGGGACCGCCGCATGCCGCCGCGGGCGCGGCGGCGAGGGCGTCCGCGGGGACCCTCAGCCCGCGAACCGCGCCGCGACGGCCGGATCGGTGGCGAAGGCCAGGAACAGATCGTTCTCGTGCGGATCGCCCGCGGTGACCCGCACGCCGTCGGCGCCGTAGGGCCGCACCAGCACGCCCGCCGCCGCGCTCGCCTCGCCGAAGGCCACGCTCTGCTCGCCGAGCGGCAGCCAGACGAAGTTCGCCTCGCTGGCGGGGACCCGGTAGCCCGCCGCCAGCAGCGCGTCCCGAATGCGATCACGCTCGGCCACAACGGCATCGGTGCGTTCGAGGAGTTCGTGCTTGGCCTCCAGGGAGGCGATGGCGGCGGCCTGCGCCAGCCGGTTCACGCTGAAGGGGATGTGCACCTTCATGAGCGCGGTGATGACCGCCGGATCGCCGACCGCGTAACCCACGCGCAGCCCGGCCAGGCCGTACGCCTTCGAAAACGTGCGCAGCACCAGCACATTCGGCCGGGTCCGGCCCAATTCGACGCCGTTGGGCTGATCCGGCAGCCGCAGGTACTCGTAGTACGCCTCGTCCAGCACCACCAGCACGTTCGCGGGCACCAGATCCAGGAAGCGCGCCAGTTCCGCCTGGCCCAGCGCGGTACCGGTGGGGTTGTTCGGGTTGCAGACGAACACCACGCGGGTGTTCGGGGTCACCGCCGCCGCCAGGGCGTCCAGGTCATGGGTGAACTCGCTGTCCAGCGGCACCTGCACGGCCTTGGCCCCGGCCACCCGGGTCACGATCGGGTACGCCTCGAACGAGCGCCAGGCGAACAGCACTTCGTCTTCGGGTGCGAGGCAGGTGATCTGCACCAGTTCCTGGCAGATGGCCACACTCCCGCAACCGGCCGCGACGTTCTCCACCCCGACGCCGTGGAATTCCGCGATGGCCGTGCGCAATTCGACGGCCTGATTATCGGGATACCGGTTCACCACTTCGGCGGCCTCGGCGATGGCCTTGGCGACCGAGGGCAGCGGCGGGAAAGTGGTCTCGTTGCTGGCCAGCTTCACCGCCCCCGGATTGCTGCGGCCGGCGACGTACGCCGGAATGGCTTCGAGGTCCGGACGGATGTGCGCGCTCACCCCTCCACCCTATGTTGCGGGGTCCGGGCGATATCCGGGTGGTGTTCGCAGCGGCCCCGAACGCCGCCGCGCGGCCTGTCCCGGGGCGCGCCGGCAGCATTGCGGCAACGCCGCTGAAATGTTGCCGCACTATCGGCCGTAGCGGAATTCCGCCGGATCCCAGCACCTCTCAAAAGATTTATCGCGAATTTATCTAGCGCAACTACGCTGGCTCCATGGCGGGCATTTACCGAGATCTAGCGCCCGTGCACGACGCGACCGGAGTACCCCTCACCGTGATCGAACCCGATGGTTACGCGCGCGGTGGCATCGTCGTCCTGCACGAATCACGCGAATTCACCGACCCATTGCTGGAACTCATGCGGTCGCTGGCCGACGACGGGTGGACCGTCATCGCGCCGGACCTGTTCCATCGGGAGGAACCGCGGGCGGCAGATCCGGTGGACTCGCCGGTGATCAACGGAGCGCATCCGGATCAGGTCTTCGGCGCAGACCTGTTCGCCGATTTCGACGCCTGCTTCGAATGGCTGACCGGTCGCGGGGTCTTCCAGGACTGCGTGGGGGTCATCGGCTTCGACTCGGCCGGAACCGCCGCCGCCCTGGTGGCCACCAATCGCCGGCTCGGCGCCGCGGTCAGCATCGCCGCCCCCGGGATCGACGCCCCGCTCACCCCGCAGGCCGTGGCCCTGGAAGCGGCCGCGCCCGGCCTCAAGGCGCCCTGGCTCGCGCTCTTCGGCGCCGACGATCCGCGCACCCCGCCCGAACAGGTCGACCGCCTGCGCGACTCGGCCGCCCGCGCGGACGTGGCCACCCTGGTCGTCACCTACCCGGGTCTGGCGCACCGTCCCGACCATCCCGGTTTCGACCCCGCCGCCCGCGAGGACGACAGCGTGCTCGACGCACAGGCCAGAATCTTCGATTGGTTCGACAGTCACCTGCGTTGACCAGCCGTTTTGCCTATTGGTCAACCCCTGTGTAATCTTTCGTCCCGGCGGTTCGAAAGGACCGGCGCCCTCGTAAGAGAAGGCTCCAGGAGGCGTGCCAGAGCGGCCGAATGGGACTCACTGCTAATGAGTTGTCCCTTCACGGGGACCGGAGGTTCAAATCCTCTCGCCTCCGCCAAGCCCGGTTCGCCGGGCTGCTAGACCAACTGAATAACCATGCGCCCGTAGCTCAACGGATAGAGCATCTGACTACGGATCAGAAGGTTAGGGGTTCGAATCCCTTCGGGCGCACAGTAGGCGGTCCCGCACCAGCAGGTGCGGGACCGCTTTCGTTGTGTCGGGGGCCTCGATCGCGTTGCGGCGCAATCACCTTCGCGCCGGCGACGCGAGTGTGGCGTTACTCACTTCCAGGCGGTCAGGGGCGGCAGGTCGCCGGTGAGGTCCGTGCCGGGGGAGCGGCCGATCAGCCAGGCGGCCAGGGCCGCGGCGGAGCCGGTGATCTCGGTCTCGGGCTCGCCCACGACGCCGGTGTAGCCGGTGTCGGTGGCCCGCACGGTGAATCCGGGGCCGCCGGCGGCCGCCCGGTCCGCCACGGTGACCGGCAAAAGGCGGTCCACGAAGGCCGAGGGCCAATCAGCCGGGGTGTAGCCACTATTGAGGTCCACGTGGTGAATCTCGACCTCCAGCAGGCGCATCCAGGGCACGCGGGTCGCGGGCACCTCGCCGCCCGCGCGATTGCGGACCGGGGTGGGCCAGCGGTCGGCGGGCATGACGCGAGCCAGGGACAGCCAGCGTTCGGAGGCGGCGGCCAGATCCTCGAGTTGCTCGCGCAGCGGGCGCGGCGCACCCGCCTCGATATCGGCCTCGCGCAGGAACGCGCTTGCGTACTGCGGGGTTTCGATGCCGGTGCGCGCCCACAGCAGCAGATTCACCAGGCTGTCCGCGTTGCGCGACAGATGGGCCAGCACATGCCCGCGGGTCCAGCCCGGGAGCAGGGAGGGATCCACCAGATCCGCGTCCTGCAGGTGTTCGGCGGTGTGGAGCAGGCGGGCCGTCGCGGCCGCGACGGTGTCGAGCCGGTCGGGTATCCCGGTGAGTTCCGGTGCTTCGCTGGTCACCAGCCGACCCTAACGGGAGCCGGCGAATCTCGTTCGGCCACAGCGATTTGCACCGCGAGCGCGAGCAACCACAGCGACATCGCGCCGACCTGGATGCGTTGGGCGATCCCGAGGCCGTAGTCGCCGGGCAGGTTGTCCGCGATCAGCATCCACGCGGTCACCGCCGAGCCCAGGATCAGGATCCAGAGCCCGGTGTGCCGCAGTACCGGCCACTTTCGGTATTTGAACGCGCCCACGGTGAAGGCCACCATCGCGATGAAGATGGCGAACACCGACACGCTGCTGGTGAGCGCGTGCACCTGGTGCAGCTGCGGGAACAGGCCGCCGTCCGGCCGCGGCGAGTTCGGGTCGGCCGGCTTCAGCGACCACTGCGCGTCCGCGATGGTGGCCAGGCCGAAGCACAGCAGGGCGATCCAGCCGATGGTGAAGTAGCGCCGGCGCGGGGTGAACAGGATCAGCCCGCCCAGGCCAGCCAGGGCCAGCAGCACACCGGTCACGGTGTCGCCGGTGGTGAAGACCCAGTTGTAGGGCGCGCCCTCCTCGGCGAGCTGGCTCAGGAAGGTGTCGGTGGGGTCGGCGTCGATCGGGAGCACGAACTCCAGGACCCAGGAGGAGTACGTGATGCCCGCCAGGGCGATGCACGCGACCACGCACCACTGCAGGACGCGGCGGATGCGGGAGGCGGCGGGGGCCGCGGAGTCGGTTTGCGCCTGGAGTCGCTCGGTGGGCGTCATCGCCGGATCTCGCTTTCGGTGGGCGTCACTCCTGTCCGGACCGGTCGGTCTGTCCGCTGATAGCTCCATTGTTGCCCACCGGTCCGGAACGGCCACCGGGCGCGCTGGTCACAATCCGCATGACCAGGTCGGCGGCGGCCGCGGCGGGCTCGTGCTCCCAGACCCGCACCACCGTCCAGCCCGCCGCCGCGAGCCGGGCGTCGGTATCGCGGTCGCGGGCCACGTTCCCCGCCAGCTTCTCGGCCCACCACTCGGCGTTGTTCTTGGGAAAGGTGGCGTGCTCGGGGCAGCTGTGCCAGAAACAGCCGTCCACGTACACCGCGACCCGGCGGCGCGGGAACACGAGATCCGCCCGCCGGCGCAGCTTCGGCAACGGCGCGCGATCCACGAAATACCGGGCGCCGCGCCGGTGCAGCTCCCGCCGCAGGGCCACCTCGGGTTTGGTCCCGGCCCGCTTCTGCTTTGCCATGCGCGCACTGGTCGCGGCATCGGTCCCCGGTCGCGCGCTCACCGCGCCGGGTCGCTCGGATGAAAGGTCATGGGACTCCTGCGTGCACGGGCCCCGCGATGGCCGGGGCCACTCCTGGTTACACGCGGCGCGCGGGCGCGGCAAGTGCCGGGCGGTTCCGGCGTGCGGGCTAGGCGGCCTCGCGCGGGAAGCCGCCCATGCGATCGAGGTGGTTCTCCACATCGGCGATGAAACCGGGCGGGAAGCGCAGCGTGCCCATGGTGGTGCGGCGCAGGAAGCCCGCGGTGGCGCGCGCCGAGAGCAGCCGGACATCGTCCAGGAACCAGCGCAGATCCTCGTACGGCGCGTGCACGGGCCAGGTGGACACCGGAACCCGGAACACCGCGCCGTCGCGGCCCCACGCCGCGTCCGGCCAGGCCCGGCGGATGTGCGGGATGCCCTCGGGGAAGTCGTCGTCGGCCGGATCGGCCAGCCGTGAGCCGACCCATTCCGCCATGCGCACGCTCACCGCGTTGCCGACCAGCTTCCAGCGATGACCCGCGCGCACGCCGGGCACCTCCAGCGCCGGGGTGGTCCAATCCCGATCGAAGCCCTGTAGTCGTTCGGCGTCGGTGATGCCGGGGGTGACGAGCTCACCCGAGGGCAGCCGCACCGCGGGCGGGCTCGCGATGCCCAGCGCCGAACCGCCCTTGAGGGTCGGCACCGCGTTGACCGCCCAGCCGAGCCCGCGATTGCCCTCGGTCCAGTAGAAGCCGCACGGATCGTGTTCCGGATCGCCGACGGTGTGCGGCCCGGCGTCCGCGCCGAACAGCACCGGGCGCGGATCCTCGGTGCGCGAGGCCAGCATGAGCACCCGCTGGCGGCGCTGGGGCAGGCCGAACGAGCGGGCGTCGACCACCCGGTACGCCCAGGTGTAGCCGAGTTCCTCCAGCGCGGCGGTGATGTGCCGCATGGCCGCGCCGCCACCCAGTTGCAGCATGAACGGCACGTTCTCCATCAGCAGCCAGCGGGGTCCGCGTCTGCGCCGCACCAGGCGGAACACCTCGTCCACCAATCCCGAACGGGCGCCGGTGATTCCGGCGGTGCGGCCGGCCTGGGACAGGTCCTGGCAGGGGAAGCCCGCGGCCACCAATTCGGTGCCGGCGGGCAGCGAGCGCAGGCGCTTCACATCCGAGTGCAGATCGACCCCGGGAAAGCGCGCGGCCAGCACCGCCTGCGCCCCGGCGTCGATCTCACAGAGCAGTTCGCTGTCCCAGCCGTGCGCGGCGAGTCCGAGTTCGAGCCCGCCGATCCCGGCGAACAGCCCGACCATCCGCGCGCCAGCCACAACATTTCCTTCCGACCCTGTGTCCCCGTATGCCCGCGAATACGTTACTCGAGTGTCCCCGTGCCGCTCTCCCGCAACACCAGGCACAACGGACTACTCCGGCCCGCGCGTGATCACCGGACCAAGAACACCTGCACGTACGGTTATAGGCGTGACGGAGAGCGGAAGCGAGGACTCGAAACCGGCGGCGGCCAAATGGCCGTCGATCCTGACCTGGCGGGCGCACAACGCGTCCCGGATGGAATCGGTTCGGGTGGTGCTGAGCGGCAATCGAATTCGCGCCGCGGGCCGCATCATCGCCGGCGACTGCGCCGATCACCCCGCCTTCAGCGCCTCCTACGATCTGGTCACCGACGAGAACGGGGTGACCCGCAGGCTCTCGCTGCGCAGCACCCTGGCCACCGGGGAGAGACACGCCTCGATCGCCCGCGACGAGGAGAACTACTGGCTGATCGACGCGGGGAACACGCACGTGCGCTCCACCTTCGGCGGCGCGCTCGACGTGGACGTGGTGCTGAGCCCGTTCTTCAACACCCTGCCCATCCGCCGGTACGGGCTGGCGCACGCCAGCGAGGACGTGCAGGTCCCGGTCGTCTACGTGCGCCTGCCGGATCTGCTCGTGCAGGAGGCGAGCGTCACCTACAGCAGCGGTGCGGACGGCATCCACGTGCTGTCGCCGGTCTCCAGCGCCACCGTCACCGTGGACACCGACGGTTTCGTGCTCGACTATCCCGGTCTGGCCGAACGGGTCTGAGCCCGCTCGGCGTCCGCTCCGGCGCGCGGCTCAGCTCCGGTGCGCGGCTCAGAGCGATTCGATGACGCCCCCGCTGCGCCCGGCATCGGCCAGGCGCTCGCGCCAATCCGGGTCCCCGGGGCGAATGTCGGTGATGGCGAAGCGCTCGTTGTCCTCGTAGTCCACCCGGGCGTCGTGCCCGGCCTCGGCCAGCTGGGCGATGGTCCCGCCGGAGTGCAGACTCGCGCGCGCGTCGTTCAGCACCCGCAGGGTGTCGTCCAGCACCTCGAGCAGGGCCGCCGCGTTCGGTTCGCAGATGGCCCGCACCAGGTCCGCCGCGGTGCCCGCCACCCGGGTGCCGTCCCGGAACGATCCGGCCGCCAGGCCCAGGGCCAGCGGACCGCCGTTCGCGCCCGCGATCGCCAGTGCCTCGGCCAGCACGTGCGGCAGATGCGAGATCCGCGCGACCGCGCGGTCGTGCTCCTCGGACAGCACCGGGACCACGACCGAGCCGCAGTCCAGGGCCAGCCGGGTCACCCGCTCCCAGGTGTCGCGCGGCACGCCCGGATCCACGCTCACCGCCCACGCCGCGCGCTGGAACAGATCCGGGGTGGTGGCGGCCCAGCCGGACTCGCTGGTCCCGGCCATGGGGTGCCCGCCGACGTAGGTGGCGCCGAGCTCGTGCGCGTGCACGGCCGCGGCCACCGGGGCCTTCACGCTGACCACATCGGTGAGCGCGCACTCGGGCGCGAAGATCTTCACGTCGGACAGGATTCGATCGACCGCGGGCATGGGCACCCCGACGACGATGAGCGCGTCCTGTTTCGCGGCCCGCCGCAGCACGGTCTCGATATCGCCGAGCACGTCGAAATCATCGGCCCGCGCCGCGCGCACGCCGGCCTCGGACCGATTGAATCCCCACGCCTCGTATCCGGCCGCGGTGGCGGCGCGCAGCACCGACCCGCCGATCAAACCGGCGCCCAGGACACACACGGCAGCTTTGGAATGGCCCGTCATGCGATCAGATTGGCATACGACTTCAACATTTCCCCCGAAGCGGACTACCGTTGCGCCCATGGCAGCACAGCGCTCGAGCACGAACAGGGCGGCGTCGGATGAGTACGACGACGTGGAAGGGTTCGCAGTAGCGGTTGTCCGCGAAGAAGCCAACTGGAAAGTGACGCCGCTGAGCGCGGCGGCACTGCACAGTCTGTCCGCGGCCGAGGACGAGATCCGGGAGCTGCGGGCCTCCGGCGCGGTCTTCGGCCTGCTCGATATCGACGACGAATTCTTCGTCATCCTGCGACCGGGGCCGACCGGCAGCCGGATTCTGCTCTCCGACGCGACCGCGGCGATCGACTATGACATCGCCGCCGACGTCCTCGAGGAATTGAACATCGAGATCCCGGACATCGATCCGGACGAACTCGACGACATCGATCCGTGGGAGGAGGGCGACCTCGGCGTGCTGTCCGATCTCGGCCTGCCCGAGCCGGTGCTGAGCGTCATCCTCGCCGAGACCGATCTCTACCCGGACGAACAGCTCGGCATGATCGCCCAGCGCCTGGGCTTCGCCAACGAGCTGTCGGCCGTGCTGGACAAACTCCCGCGCTGATCCCGCCGATGCGCTCCGACGAGGCGATGATCCGGGCGGCCATCGACGCCGCGGCCGCCGCCGGCGATCGCGACGTGCCCGTCGGCGCGGTCGTGTTCGCCGCCGACGGCACCGAGCTCGCGCGTGCCGCCAACGCCCGCGAGGCCCTGGGTGATCCGACCGCGCACGCCGAGGTGCTCGCCCTGCGCGCGGCCGCCCGGGTCGCGGGCGACGGCTGGCGGCTCGAGGGCGCGACCCTCGCGGTGACCCTCGAGCCCTGCACCATGTGCGCGGGTGCGCTGGTGCTCGCCCGGGTGGGCAAACTCGTCTTCGGGGCCTGGGAACCCAAGACCGGTGCGGTCGGCTCGCTGTGGGACGTGGTGCGTGACCGACGTCTCAACCATCGGCCTCAGGTGCGGGGCGGAATCCTGGAGTCCGAATGTGTCTCTCTCCTGGACGATTTCTTCCGATCGCAGCGTCTTTAGCGCTCTCTCCAGCCGATTTCGGTATTCGCGGTCGGGTCCGGTAAAGTCACCGGCGGTGGCGTGTCCGAGCGGCCTAAGGAGCACGCCTCGAAAGCGTGTGAGGGGTAACCCCCCTCCGAGGGTTCAAATCCCTCCGCCACCGCTGCGAAAGCCCCTCACCTGCTGGTCAGGTGGGGGGCTTTTCCTATGCTGGATACTGCAGGCCCGATTTCGGTGTGGAACTCGATCGTTCGGCGCCATCGATGTCGACCGTGATGTCGCGTGGAACCGAGTGTCGCCGGGCTGAGGGAGAATACGGACATGACGAATACGTTCAGCACACTCAGACAGCAGTCCGGGGTATCGGCGGCCGCGGTGCCGACCGATGCCACGGCCCCCGCCGGCGGCTGATCCCATGTCGGAGTGGGAGATGCCGGGACGGGGTTCGCTACCGGAGCCCGACGCGAACAGGTTCGACGCGGTGGAACGACTACGCCGCAAGCTCGAACGTCTCGAGGCCGCGAAAACCGATCCGGCCGAGACGGATCCGCCCGCCGCGGACGATGACGGCGCATCGGCCAGGCTGACCCGCCTGCCCCGCCGTCCCCGGCGCATGACCGAGGAGCCCGCCGAGCCACCGCGCCGGCAGTGGCAGCCCGACGGAGTTCCCCTCTACGATCCCGCACCGACCCGCCCCGTCACCCGCTCGGAGTTGCAGCGCGAGACCGGCTGGTGGCCCGCCGCGTCTCCGCCGCCCGGCTTCGAGGCGCCCGCCGCGCCGGCCGAGCCCGCTTCCGGCCCGGACGCCGGTGTCATCGACCTCACCGCCTTCCGCCGCAAACGGTCCGGCGACGACGCCACCTCGTTCGGCGGCATCCGCCGCATGGCCAAACCCCGCCGGATCACCCCGGCCACCGACCCGGACGCCGCCCCGCCCCCGCGGGACTGACCTCAGTTCACGACCGCGGCGTCCGCCAGCGCCGCGCGCAGCCAGCCGTGCGCGGTCCCCACGGTGACCCGGTCGTCGAGCAGCCGCGCGGTCAGCGCCCAGAAGCGCCGCGCCCGCGGGTCGCCGTCCGCGGCCCCGGCCGCCAGCCGCGCGCGAAATCCGGGTGAGTCCCGTTCGCCGTGCGCCGCCGCGTGCGCCCGCACGAACCGGTCCAGCTCGGCCCCGGCCCGGGGCCCGACCCCGTCCCCGACGTGCCGCACGACCTCGCACATGACATCCCCGACCGCGGCGTAGAGCCGGTGCGGATCACGCACCGACGCCGGGTCCGCACGCCAGAGCTGCTGCCGCACAGCGTCGGTCAGCTCCGGGTCGCAGGCGAGCGCGGTCAGCTCGGCGTAGTCCAGCAGCTGCGCGACCGTCGGCTCGCCGGGCGGTTCCGGCACGTTCCAGCAGACCCAGGCGTCGATCTCGTACCGGGGAATCCGGGGCAGCGCGCGGTGCCAGAAGCGGACGAGGCGCTCGTGCGCGGCGTCGCCGTCGCCCGCCACCTCCAGCAGCGCGAGCCGGGCGTCCCGCTGGTGCGGCGCGGCCGCGTCCATCGCCCGCAACGCGGCCCGTCGCCAGGCCAGTGCCCGGAATTCGCTTTCCACCCGGGCGCTTTCGGCCGCGACCGCCTCGGCGATCGATCGATTCCCGTGCAGCACTTCGGCGATGGCCGTCAGTCCGAGCCCGAGCGCTCGCAGCCGCCGGACCAGGCGCAGTCGCTCGGCGGCGGTATCCGCGTCGAAGGTCCGGTGCCCGCCGCCGCTGCGCTCGGACTCGAGCAGCCCTTCGTCGCAATAGAACCGGATCGTGCGCACCGCCAGGCCGGTCCGGCGCGCCAGCTCCCCGATGCCGATGCGCGGCGTTCGTGTGCCGTTCGTCACAGGCTGTTGCACCTCCACCCCGCTGGAGTTCCTAGCGTAGCGGCGGAAACGAGTGCGGCCGAAAGGAAATCGTGGCTACAACCAGAGAAGAGATCATCGCGGGCATCGCCGAGATCGTGGAGGAGGTCACCGGCATCGAGGCCGCGGGCATCTCGATCGAGCAGTCCTTCGTGGCCGATCTCGAGATCGATTCGCTGTCCCTGGTGGAGATCGCCGTGCAGCTCGAGGACAAGTACGGGGTGAGCATTCCGGACGAGGACATGGCGAGCCTGCGCAGCGTGGGGGACGCGGTCGCGTACGTCGAGCGGATGGCGGTGGCGCGGCCGGAGCTGGCGGCTCGGCTGGCATCGAAACTCGAGCGGGGGCAGGGCGATTGAACGGGTGAGGTGACCGGGCGCGCCCGGAACGGCACTCGGCCCCCGTCCGGAATGGACGGGGGCCGAGTGGGTTTCGGGTTGTTCGATCAGCCGACCGGGGCCGGGTCCTTGTCCAGGACGACGGCGTCGGGCTTGCGCTGCAGCTCGCGCAGCTTGGTCCCTTCGACGTCGATGTCGGGCAGGATCCGGTCCAGCCACGCCGGAATCCACCAGGCCCACTTGCCCATCAGGACCAGCAGGGACGGGATCAGGATCATGCGGACGATGAAGGCGTCCAGCAGCACGCCCGCGGCCAGCGCGAAACCGAAGGTCTTGGCGGTGGGATCGGATTCCAGGATGAAGGAGCCGAACACCGAGATCATGATGATCGCCGCCGAGGCGACCACGCGGGCGCCGTGGTGGTAACCGCTGATCATGGCTTCCTTCGGGGACTTGCCGTGCACGAACTCCTCGCGCATCCGGGTCACCAGGAACACCTGGTAGTCCATGGCCAGGCCGAAGACCAAGCCGATCAACATGATCGGCAGGAACGACACCAGCGGGTGCGGATCGGAGATCAGGCCGAGCGCGCCCTCCTGGAAGATCAGCACCGTCGCGCCGAAGGTGGCCGCCATCGAGAGCAGGAAGCCGAGGGCGGCGGTGAGCGGCACCAGGATGGACCGGAACACCAGGATGAGCAGGACGAACGCCGCGCCGGCGACCAGCGCCAGGTACGGAACGATCTTGCTCAGCAGCACGTGGTCGACATCCGCGTAGATGGCGGTGGTGCCGGTGATGCCGTACGCCATGCCCGGGAACTGTTCCGCGAGAGCGCTTTCCGCGTCACGAGCCTCGCTCACCAGATCCTTGGTGTCCTGGTTGTTCGGCCCGCGCTCCGGCACGGCGTTGAGCATCGCGCCCGCGCCGTCCTTGCTGAGCTGCGGCTCGGTCACGTACGCCATGCCCGAGTAGCCCTCGAGCTTCTCGCGCAGCGCGTTCACCGCGGGCTCACGCTGGCCCGGGGCGACGTCGGCGAGATCGACCACGACCATGAGCACGCCGTTGCTGCCCTCACCGAAGCCCTCGGTGCGCACGTCGTACGCCTTGCGGACGGTGCTGGTGGTGGGCAGGCTGTCGTCGCCCGGCAGGCCCAGCTGCAGTCCGGCGGCCGGCGCCGCCAGCAGACCCAGCACGATCACGCTCAGACCCAGCGTCAGCGCGGGGGCCTTGGCGATCAGGCGGGCGAAGCGGGTGCCGTTGCTGACGTTGGTGTCGTCCGCCGTGTCGTGCTTGGCGACCAGCGGCAGCTTCGGCTTGAACAGGTACTTGCCGATGGCGCCGATCAGCGCGGGCATCAGCGTGATGGCCGTGAGCACCGCGAACGCGGCCGCGATGGCGCCGCCCAGACCCATGAAGGTCATGAACTCGACGCCGACCATGCTCAGGCCGCCGAGCGCGATGATGACGGTCAGACCGGCGAACACGACCGCCGAACCCGCGGTGCCCAGGGCGACGCCTGCGGCCTCCTCGGGTGAATCCTGCACGGCCAGTTCGGATTTGTACCGGGACACGATGAACAACGCGTAGTCGATGGACAGCGCGATGCCGATCATCGACGCGAGGAACGTGGTGAAGCTCGGTACCTCGATGATCGAGGTGCCGACGAAGATGAGGGAGGTGGCCGCGCCGAGTCCGATGATGGCGGTGACGATCGGGACGAACGAGGCCACGATCGCGCCGAAGGCGATCATCATGACCACCAGCGCGACGGCCATGCCGATCAACTCGGACTTACCGCTGGGCTGTTCCTGCTCCATGGCGATGGAGCCGCTCAGTTCCACGGTCAGTCCGTTGTCGCGCGCGGCCTGCGCCACCTGGTAGGCGGCCTCGCGGTTCTCGGCGGTGATGTCGTTGAACTTGGCGATGGTGAACGGAACGTTCAGCGTCGCGACCGTATTCGGCTCGGTGGCGTTGAGCACGTTCAGCGGTGCGGAGGTGCACTTGGACAGGTCGGGCTTGTCCACGAGGCAGCCCATCTCCTGCGCCTCGGTGACCGGGTTCGCGATCGGCTTGTCCTTGGCGACGATGCCGAGTTCACCGATCTTGGTGATCAGGGCGTTGATCTCATCGACGTTCTTCTTGTCGGTGAGCTTCTGCCCCTCGGGCGCCTGGATGACATAGGTGCCGGTCACGGCCTCGAACTTGAACGCCTCCGAGGCGCCCGGGAAGTGCTTGTCGAGGATTTCGTTGGCACGAGCGGACGGCAGCTCCGGCATGCTGAAGTCATTGCTCATCGGTTCTTTCAGCTGCGCGCCGAGCCCGCCGAGCAGCATGAACAGTACGAGCCAGACGGGCAGGACGATCCATTTGCGGCGGAAGGCGAATTTGCCCCACCGGTACAGGTATACGGACACGACGGGTTCTCCTGGGCGCTGGTGTATGTGCTGATGTGCGGTAGACAGCACTGCCGCGGGAGCTTCGTCGGTACGCTCCCCGCCTCCACATGAAAATTTGCCTACCGTGCGGTAGGTAGACTACCGAGGAGTTAAGCGGAGGAACAACCTCGATTATGAGCGACGGGGCTCGCTCTCCGGCGAGTGGTGAGAGGATGATCGCATGGTGGTCCGGAGCGCGGCGGGTACTGTTACCGCAGGTAGAAGCACAAAAATTGCGATTCGGGACGCCGCGATCGAGCTATTTGCCAGCAAAGGTTTCGAGCAGAGCAGCCTGCGCGAGGTGGCCGATGCGGTAGGAATCACAAAAGCCTCCCTCTACTATCACTACGCTTCCAAGGTCGATCTGCTCGAAGCGATCATCGAGCCCGTGGTCGACGACATGCGCACCCTGGTGGAGAGCCTGGACGCCCGCGTGTACTCCGCGGCCAGCGTGCGCGCGGTCCTCACCGAGCATCTGCGGTCGAGCCTGAGCCACCGCACCGCGGGCACCCTGTGCATGCGCGACACCGTCGCCATCCTCAACGCCCTCGGTGACCGCTATCCCGACCTGATCGAGATGAGCCGCCGGCTGTGCACGTGGCTGGCCGGTCCGGCCGCCGGCGACGAGGCGGTGCTGCGCGCGCACGCCGCGGTCCAGGTGCTGGGCGCCGCGCTGGTGTCCGGCGACAGCGTGCCCGACGCCTCGGAAGAACTCATCGAACGCGTACTGCTCGACGCCGCACTCGGCGTGCTGAGCCCGGAATGATAGAAAGTGACGACTTATTTCGTGAGGGGGACCCGTGCATATCACCGCGAAGGTTGATTACGCGGTGCGCACCCTCGTGGAAATCGCGAAGGCGCAATCGGATTCGGTGAAAGCCGACGCCATCTCCGGCGCCCAGGACATCCCGCCCAAGGTGCTGGAATCGGTGGTGTCCGATCTGCGCAAGGGTGGTCTGGTCACCAGTCGCCGCGGACCGGACGGCGGTTATCGGCTCGGCCGGCCCGCCGCCCAGATCAGCATCGCCGATGTCATTCGCGCGGTGGAGGGCCCGCTGGCCTCGGTGCGCGGGCAGCGGCCCGAGGATGTGGACTACGCGGGCGCGGCCGAACCCCTGCAGCGGGTGTGGATCGGCCTGCGGGTGAACATCCGTTCCGTGCTGGAACGCGTGACCATCGCCGACATCGCACACGATCTGCTCCCGTCCTTCCTGGACGAACTGCTGCACGATCCGGATGCCTGGACCCGGCGCACCCGTGCCACCGGCGGGAACGCCGCGCAGAGCTGGCCCGATCTGGACCAATCGGACATATAGCCAGGGGCGCGCCCGAAACCATCGTTCCGGGCCGCACCCCTTGCCGGTAGCCTGCGAATATCATGTTGATCAGACTTCTCCGCACCTATCTGGCGCCCTATCGCCCCCAGCTGGCGGGGGTCGTAGTGCTTCAGCTGATCTCGGTCATCGCCATGCTCTACCTGCCGAGCCTCAACGCCGACATCATCGACGAAGGCGTCACCAAGGGCGATATCGGTTACATCTGGAGCACCGGCCTGCTCATGCTCGGGGTCACCGGCGTGCAGATCATCGCCCAGGGCCTGTCGGTCTTCCTGGGTTCCCAGGCGGCGATGGGTGCGGGCCGCGATATGCGCGCGGCCCTGCTGCACCGGGTCGGCACCTTCTCCGCGCGCGAGGTCGGCGTCTTCGGCGCGCCCTCGCTCATCACCCGCAATACCAATGACGTGCAGCAGGTGCAGCTGCTCATTCTGATGAGCGCGACCATCCTGGTGATGGCCCCGATCATGTGCGTGGGCGGCATCGTCATGGCGCTGCGCGAGAGCATGGCGCTGTCCTGGTTGCTGCTCATCGCGGTGCCCGCGCTCGGGTTGTCGATGGCCTTCATCATCACCCGCATGGTGCCCGGATTCCGGCGCATGCAGGAACGCATCGACGTGGTCAATCGCGTACTGCGCGAACAGATCACGGGCATTCGTGTGGTGCGCGCCTTCGTTCGCGAACGCCAGGAGGCGTGGCGATTCGGCGTCGCGAACTCGGAGCTGACCGAGCAGTCGCTGTTCGTGGGCCGCTACATGGCGCTGATGTTCCCGCTGGTCATGCTGATCTCGAACGTGACCGCGGTCGGGGTGATCTGGTTCGGCGGGCACGCGGTCGACGACGGCACCATGCAGATCGGCTCGCTCACCGCGATGCTGTCCTACATCATGCAGATCCTGACGGCGGTCATGATGGCCTCGTTCCTGGCGATGATGGCCCCCCGCGCCACGGTGTCCGCCGAGCGCATCGCCATGGTGCTGGAAACCGAGTCCTCGGTGGCCGAACCGGAGCGGCCGCAACCCTTCCGGGGCGATCCGGCCGCGGTGGAGCTGGGCTTCGCGGAGTTCAAGTTCCCGGGCGCGGAGAAGCCGGTGCTGCGGTCGATCCGGTTCCGCGCCGAGCCCGGGACCACCACCGCCATCGTCGGCGCGACCGGCGCCGGCAAGACCACGCTGGTCAACCTGATTCCCCGGCTGATCGACGTCACCGACGGCGCGGTCTACGTCGGCGGCACCGACGTGCGCGAACTCGATCTCGAGCTGCTGCGCAACCAGATCGGCCTGGTGCCGCAGAAGGCGTACCTGTTCTCCGGCACCGTCGGCTCGAACCTGCGCTACGGCAAGCCGGACGCGACCGACGACGAGCTGTGGCACGCGCTGGAGATCGCGCAGGCCGCCGACTTCGTGCGGGAGATGCCGCAGGGCCTGGAAACCCCTGTCGCGCAGGGTGGTACGACGGTATCCGGCGGTCAGCGCCAGCGCCTGGCCATCGCCCGCGCACTGGTGCGCAAACCGCGCGTCTACCTGTTCGACGATTGCTTCTCGGCGCTGGACGTCGCCACCGACGTGCGGGTGCGGGACGCGCTCCGGCCCGAGACCGCCGACGCGTCGGTGATCATTGTGGCGCAACGCATCTCGACCATCCGGGACGCGGATCAGATCGTGGTGCTCGAGGACGGCGCGATGGCCGGCATCGGCACCCACGAGCAATTGCTCAGGGACTGTTCGGAGTACAGGGAAATCGTGGAGTCGCAGTTCAGCGCGGAGGAAGTGCGATGAGGCCCGGAGCCCCGAATCCCGGTGCGCCCGATGCCAAGGCGCGGTCCTTCGGCCCTTCGCTCAAGCGTCTGCTGCGCCGTTTGGCGCCCGAGCGCACCTATCTGACAATCGTTTTCGTGCTCGCCGTGGCATCGGTGGTGCTCAACACCCTGGGTCCGCAGATCCTGGGCCGGGCCACCAACCTCATCTTCGACGGCGTGGTCGGCAAACAGCTGGGCCAGGGCCTGCCGCCGGGCACCACCAAGGACCAGGCCGTCGAGTCGCTGCGCCAGAACGGCGACAACACCTTCGCCGACATGCTCGCCAGCATGAACGTGATTCCCGGTGTGGGCGTGGACTTTCACGCCGTCGGCAATGTGCTGGCCATCGTGCTCGCGCTGTACATCGGCTCGTCGGTCTTCGGCTGGCTCGAGGCGTACCTGCTCAACGTCGTCATCAACCGGACGGTCAAGCGGCTGCGCAACGAGATCGAGGAGAAGATCCACCGCCTGCCGCTGAGCTACTTCGACGCCGCCCCGCGCGGCGACGTGCTGAGCCGCGTCACCAACGATGTCGACAACGTGGCACAGTCGCTGTCGCAGACCATGAGTCAGCTGCTCATCTCGGTACTCTCGGTCATCGGCATCCTCGGCATGATGTTCTGGATCTCCTGGCTGCTGGCGCTGATCGCGCTGGCCACCGTGCCGCTGGCGATCATCGCCACCGCACTGATCGCCAAGCGCTCCAAGCCGCACTTCGTGGATCAGTGGAAGACCACCGGCGAGGTCAACGCGCAGGTCGAAGAGGCGTTCACCGGGCACGAGGTGGTGAGCGCGTTCGGCCGCGTGCGCGAGGTCGGGCAGCGTTTCGACGAGACCAACGACAAGCTGTATCAGGCGTCGTTCAAATCGCAGTTCATCTCCGGGCTGATCATGCCGACCATCATGTTCCTGGGAAACCTGAACTACGTGCTGATCGCCGTCGTCGGCGGGCTGCGGGTGGCCTCGGGCCAGCTGTCCCTGGGCGAGGTGCAGGCGTTCATCCAGTACTCGCGCGGCTTCACCCAGCCGCTGACGCAGATCGGTTCGATGATCAATCTGCTGCAGTCGGGCGTGGCTTCGGCCGAGCGCATCTTCGAGATCCTGGACGCGGACGAGCAGGTCCCCGATCCCGAGGTCGAGGACAAGCGGCCGCTGGATCGCGGCCGGGTGGCCTTCGAGGACGTGTCCTTCCGGTACGAGCCGGACACCCCGATCATCGAGGGGCTGTCGCTGGTCGCCGAACCCGGGCACGTGGTGGCCATCGTCGGCCCGACCGGCGCGGGAAAGACCACGCTGGTGAACCTGCTCATGCGGTTCTACGAGGTGGATTCCGGCGCCATCACCATCGACGGGGTGGACATCACCCGCATCAGCCGTGACCAGCTGCGGTCGCGCATGGGCATGGTGCTGCAGGACACCTGGCTCTTCGGCGGCACCATCCGGGAGAACATCGCCTACGGCAATCCCAACGCCTCCGAAGCCGAGATCATCGAGGCCGCGCGGGCCGCGTACGTGGATCGTTTCGTGCACGCCCTGCCGCACGGCTACGAGACCATGATCGACGAGGAGGGTTCGGGCGTCAGCGCCGGCGAGAAGCAGCTCATCACGATCGCGCGCGCGTTCCTGGCGAAGCCGTCCATCCTCATCCTGGACGAGGCCACCAGCTCGGTCGACACCCGCACCGAACTGCTGGTGCAGCACGCGATGGCGGCGCTGCGCCGGGACCGCACGAGTTTCGTTATCGCGCACCGGCTCTCGACGATCCGCGACGCCGATCTGATCGTGGTGATGGAGAAGGGGCACATCGTCGAGACCGGGACGCACGATCAGCTGCTGGCCAACCACGGCCCGTACTACCGCCTGTACCAGGCGCAGTTCGCCGCGGCGATCGAGGAGGACGACGAGCCGGTGGAGTCGGTGGAGTTGACCAAGTCCTAGCCGACCGCACGAACAGTAGGCCCGCCCGCACCGATGGTGCGGGCGGGCCTGCCGTGTTCGCCCTGTAGGCAATGGCGCGGGTCAACTCCAGTCCGCTGGAAGTCCGCCCCGAAGTTCGCGGCCCGCCCGGTTCTGGACTGAGTGGAGCGGGGGAGCGAAGCGGAGGAGCGGAGGGAGGGAAGAACCGGGCCAACAGGGCCGCGAACCGCCCGGAGCGAAGCGGAGGGCAC
>NZ_JBEXUS010000116.1:0-25220 GCF_040614455.1 Nocardia sp. NPDC005978 | reverse complement strand
GAGGGTGGCCTCCAGCACCGCGGCCGCACCCCGGTCCGGGATCTTCGCCAGCAGCTGCCCGCGCGGCGCGGGCACGTGCGCGGCCCGGGGCCGCACATCGTCCAGCGCCTCCCGCGCATCCGGTGCGCGACTGACCCCGGGTGCAGGGCGAAGTCAGTCGGCGCGTGCTGCCACCACGGCCATTCGACGCCGACGACCCTCCGCACCAAGGCCATTCGCCGCCGAAGACCCTCTCCACCACGGCTACTCGCCGCCGAAGACCCTCTCCACCACGGTTTTCGCGCGACGGGTCACGCGCATGTAGTTGTCGAGGAACTCGCTGCCGTCGTCGTTGGGCCAGCCCGCCACCCGGGCCACGGCGGACAGCAGGTTGCCGGGGCCGGGCAGCTGGTCGGCGGGTTTGCCGCGCACCAGGACCAGGGCGTTGCGCGCCTTGGTCGCGGTGATCCAGGCGTCGCGCAGGAGCTCGACGTCCTCGGCGCCGACCAGGCCCGCGGCTTCGATGGCGTCCAGGGACTGCAGGGTCGAGGTGTTGTGCAGGGCCGGGACCCGGTGGGCGTACTGGAGCTGGAGCAGCTGCACGGTCCATTCGATGTCGGCCAGGCCGCCGCGCCCCAGTTTGGTGTGGGTGGCGGGGTTCGCTCCGCGCGGCAGGCGCTCGGAGTCGACGCGGGCCTTGATGCGTCGAATCTCGCGCACCCCCTCGGGGGACATGCCGCCGTTCGGGTAGCGGACCGGGTCGACGGTGTGCAGGAAGCGCACCCCCAGCTCCGGATCACCGGCCACCTGGCGGGCGCGCAACAGCGCCTGCACCTCCCAGGACTGCGCCCACTGCGAGTAGTACGCGGAGTACGCGGCCAGCGTGCGAACCAGCGCGCCGTTGCGGCCCTCGGGCCGCAGCCCGGCGTCGACCTGCAGCGGCGGATCGGTGCTCGGCGCGCCCAGCAGCTTCTGCACCTGCTCGGCGACCCCGATGGCCCATTTCACCGCCACGGTCTCGTCCGCACCGGGCCGGGGATCGCAGACGAACAGCACGTCGGCGTCCGAGCCGTAGCCCAGTTCCATGCCGCCCAGCCTGCCCATGCCGATGACGGCGAAATCCGCGGGCGCGGGTCCGCCCAGTTCGACCTCACTGCGCCGGATCACCGCCTGCAACGCGGCCTCGAGGGTCGCGATCCACACCGAGGACAGCGCCTTGCACACCCGTGGCACATCCAGCATGCCCAGCACATCGGCCGAGGCGACCCGCGCCAGCTCGTGCCTGCGCAGTGACCGCGCGGTGGCGACCGCCCGCCGGGGATCGTCGTAACGCTTTGCCCCGGAGAGGATTCCGCGCGAAACATCGGCGGTGTCCGGCGCCAGCAGCAGCGGCCCGTTCGGCCCGTCCGCGAACATGCGGATGGTCTCGGGCGCGTTGATCAGCAGATCCGGCAGGTACGCCGAGGAGCCCAGCACGATCATCAGCCGCTGTGCGACCGCCCCCTCGTCGCGCAGTTCGCGCAGGAACCAGATCTCGTTGTCCAGCCCCTCGGACACCCGCCGGTAGGCGAGCAGCCCGGCGTCGGGATTCGGTGTCTCCCCGAGCCATTCGAGCAGCGTCGGCAACAGCAGCGCCTGAATGCGGCCCTTGCGCCCCACCTCGTTGGTGAGCGCCTTGAGATGCCCGAGCGCGTTCTCCGGGGCCGCGTAACCCAGCGCCGCGAGCTGGCGCACCGCCGCCGCCGGACTCAGCCGCAGCGAGTCCGCGTCCAGGCGCGCAACCGATTCCAGCAACGGCCGGTAGAAGAGCTTGGCGTGCAGTCGACGCACCCGCACCGCGTTGCGCCGAATCTCGCTGGTGAGCACGCCCACCGCGTCCTGCCTGCCGTCGGGCCGGATATGGGCGGCGCGGGCGAGCCAGCGCATGCCCTCCTCGTCGTCGGGCGCGGGCAGGGTGTGCGTGCGCTTGAGCTTCTGCAACTGCAGGCGATGCTCGAGCAGGCGCAGGAATTCGTAGGAGGCGGTGAGGTTGGCGGCGTCGTCACGGCCCACGTAACCGCGCGCGGCCAGGGCCGTCAACGACTCCACCGTGCCCTGGGTGTGCAGGGTCTCGTCGGCCTTGCCGTGCACCAATTGCAGCAGCTGCACCGCGAATTCGACGTCGCGCAGACTGCCGTGCCCGAGCTTGAGTTCGCGCTCGCGCAGATCCGCGGGCACCAGATCCTCCACTCGCCGCCGCATGGCCTGCACGTCGGCGACGAAGTCGGGGCGTTCGGAGGCCGCCCACACCATCGGCATGAGCGCGTCGCGGTACTGCCCGCCGAGTTCCAGATCGCCGGTGGCGGGCCGCATCTTGAGCAGCGCCTGGAACTCCCAGGTGCGTGCCCAGCGCTTGTAGTAGGCCACGTGCGATTCCAGCGTGCGCACCAGCGCGCCCGCCTTGCCCTCGGGCCGCAGCGCCGCGTCCACCTCGAAGAAGGCGGACCCACCCACGGTCATGGTCTCCGCGGCGAGGCGGGTGGCCGTGGTGTCGGCCGGTTCGGCGACGAAGATGACGTCCACGTCCGAGACGTAGTTCAGTTCCCGCGCACCGCATTTGCCCATGGCGATGACGGCCAGCCGGCCCGGCACCGGCCGATCCGGGCAGACCCTGGCCACGGCCACCGACAGCGCGGCGGTCAGCGCGGCGTCGGCCAGATCGGTGAGATGCCTGCCCACCTGCTGGTAGGGCAGCACCGGTTCGTTCTCGACGGTGGCGGCCAGGTCGATGGCGGCCAGCAGCATGAGCTGATCGCGATACCGCTTGCGCAGCAGGGCGATCGCTTCGGGACCCGCGATGCCCGCGCGGAACAGCCTGGGGCCGGCGAATTCACCCTCCTCCGGCTGCGCCTGCACGACCTCGAGGATCTCGGTCAGCACCTCGTCGGCGGTCGGCAGTTCCTTGCGCAGCAGTAGTCGCCACGCCTGCGGATCGGCCACCAGGTGATCGGCGAAGGCGCTGGAGGAGCCGACCAGCGCGAACAGCCGCCCGCGCAGCGAGGTGTCCGCGCGCAGGGTCGAATCCAGCGCGGCCCAATCACTTCCGAGCTGCTCGCGCAGCCGCATCAGCGTGGTGAGCGCCAGATCGGCGTCGGGTGAGCGCGAGAGCGCCCACAGCAGCGGGACGCTCTCGACGTTGTCCCACGCCAATTCTCGCAGCGAATCGGCGGCCGACGGCTCGAGTAAACCGAGTCGTCCCACACCGGGAACAGCCGAACGGACAGTCGGGGGCCGGACCATGCCATCAAATTACATGTCACATCCCGGACGGTCCCCGGCGGAACCCTCCGATATCGGACAACGACGGCGATTCGCCCGCGTGTCTCGCACCGGGGGTAGCCGAACGATGCCCCGCGACGCGGAACACAACCGCATCGGACCCGCGTCCGGCGGGCGCGACACCGCTCATCCGCCCGGCGCGCAGGACCGAGATCGGGCTGTCGCACGGTCGCTCACCGCGCTGTGCAGACCCCGACCCGGGCGAGCCACCCGCAGCGCCGGGCCGTCGCCGCATGCTAATACGAATTCGGCCCGTGCCGGAAAGCACGGGCCGAGAAGGGTTCACCGAACCTTTACAGGCCGAGGTATTCCTTCAGCTCGTAAGGCGTCACCTGGTTGCGGTAGCCCGCCCATTCGCGGCGCTTGTTGCGCAGGAAGAAATCGAACACGTGCTCGCCCAGGGTCTCGGCGACCAGTTCGGACTTCTCCATGTTCTTGAGCGCCTCGTCCAGGCTCGCGGGCAGTTCGCGGAAGCCCATCGCGCGCCGCTCGGCGGAGGTCAGCGACCACACGTCGTCCTCGGCCTCGGGCGGCAGCGTGTAGCCCTTCTCGATACCGCGCAGACCGGCCGCGAGGATCACCGCGAAGGCCAGGTACGGGTTGCAGGCCGAATCGGGGCTGCGCACCTCGACGCGCCGCGAGGACGACTTGTTCGGGGTGTACATGGGCACCCGCACCAGCGCGGAACGGTTCGACCGGCCCCAGGAGGCGGCCGTCGGGGCCTCGCCGCCGTGGATCAGGCGCTTGTAGGAGTTCACCCACTGGTTGGTGACCGCGCTGATCTCGTGGGCGTGCTCGAGGATGCCCGCGATGAACGCGCGCGCGGTGCCCGAGAGGTTGTTCGGGTCGTCCGGATCGCTGAAGGCGTTCTGCTCACCCTCGAACAGGCTCATGTGCGTGTGCATGGCCGAACCCGGATGCTCGGCGAAGGGCTTGGGCATGAAGGTGGCTCGCACGCCCTCGTCGATGGCCACTTCCTTGATCAGGTAGCGGAAGGTCATGACGTTGTCGGCCATGGACAGCGCGTCCGCGTAGCGCAGGTCGATCTCCTGCTGCCCGGGAGCGCCCTCGTGGTGGCTGAACTCGACCGAGATGCCCATCGACTCCAGCGCGTCGATGGCGTGCCGGCGGAAGTTCGGCGCCTCGTCGTGCACGGCCTGGTCGAAGAACCCGCCCTGGTCGACCGGGATCGGGACCGAACCGTCGTGCGGGCCGGGCTTGAGCAGGAAGAACTCGATCTCGGGGTGCACGTAGCAGCTGAAGCCCAGATCGGCGGCCTTGTTGAGCTGGCGGCGCAGCACGTGCCGGGGATCGGCCCAGGACGGCGAACCGTCGGGCATGGCGATGTCGCAGAACATGCGCGCCGAGTGCTGATGCCCCTTGGAGGTGGACCACGGCAGGATCTGGAAGGTCGACGGGTCGGGCCGGGCGACCATGTCCGCCTCGGAAACCCGGGCGAAGCCGTTGATGGCCGAACCGTCGAAACCGATGCCCTCCTCGAAAGCTCCCTCGAGCTCGGCGGGTGCGATCGCCACCGACTTGAGATAGCCCAGTACATCGGTGAACCAGAGGCGCACGAAGCGGATATCCCGTTCTTCGAGCGTGCGGAGGACGAATTCCTTCTGACGGTCCATGCCCGCGAGCGTAAGCACCCGGCGTTAAATCCATGTTACGTGCGGGGCTCGAACTTCAGGAGACCGCGGAGAGATCCGCGGAAAGGGTGTTTCGACCCGGGCAAATCGCCCCTGAGCACGTGAAAACAGCCGCGGGGACCCGGCCCGGGCGCGCACTCGCCCGGGCCGGGAATCGGATTCACGCCGAGCCGAACCCCCGCGCGGCGGCCGCGGGGTCTCAGCAGGTGAGCGGCTGGGCCGGTTCCTTCAGATCGACCAGGTACGCGATCACCGGGTCGTCCACGCACTCGACCCCCGACAGCGACACCGTGTGCCGGGTGCCCTCGAAGGTGATCAGGGCCGCGTTCAGCTGTTCGGCCAGATCCACCCCGGCCTGGTACGGGGTGGCCGGATCCTCGGTGGTGGAGATCACCACGGTCTTGGGCAGGCCGGGGATCGAGATGCGGTGCGGTGTGCTGGTATTGGGCACCGGCCAGCTCGCGCACAGTTCGAGCGGGGCCGCCGCGCCGCCGTGGCCGTCGTCCAGGAAGGGCGCGACCCGGCGGTATTCCGAATCCTGCTTGGCCGCGATCGAGCGATCGGTGATGGCCGGATCATCGACGCAGCGAATCGAATTGAAGGCGTCGGCGCTGTTGTCGTAGGTGCCGTCGTCGCGGCGGCCGTCGTACATGTCGGCCAGCGCCAGCAGCGTGTCGCCGCGACCCTGGGCCAGTTCGCGCAGGCCCTTGGTGAGCGCGGGCCAGAAGCGGTTGGAGTACAGGGTCTGCTGGACACCGGTGATGGCGTCGCCGTAGTGCAGTCCGCGCGGGTCATCGGTGGGCACGGACTTGGTCCACAGCGGATCCACCAGCGCCCGGAACCGCGCCGTGGCCTGCGCGGGCTCCTGGCCCAGCGGGCAATCGGCCTTGCTCGCGCAATCGGCGGCGTAGGCGTCGAACGCCTTCTGGAAGCTGGCCGCCTGCAGCACCGATTCCTTGACCGGGTCCTGCTGCGGGTCCAGCGCGCCGTCCAGGACGAGCGCGCGCACCTTGTCCGGGAACTTCTCGGCGTAGGTGTAGCCCAGGCGGGTGCCGTAGGAGTAGCCGACGTAGCTGAGCTTCGCGTCGCCCAGCGCCGCGCGGATGATGTCCATGTCCTGCACCACTTCCCGGGTGCCGACGTGGGCCAGGAAGTCCTTGCCGGTGCGTTCGACGCACTTGGCGGCGTAGTCCTTGTTCTCGGTCTCGGCGGCGGTGATGCCCGCGGGCGAGTTGTCCAGCGGGGGTTCGGCGCGCTCGGCGTCGTTCTCGGCCGCGGACAGGCAGGCGATGGCGGGCAGCGACGCGCCGATGCCGCGCGGGTCGAAGCCGACGCGGTCGAAGCGCTCGGCGAGCTGGGTGCGGTCGGCGATGCTCACCATCGACAACCCGGGCACGCCCGGACCGCCCGGATTGAACAGCAGCGAGCCGATCTTGTCGCCCGTCGCCCTGATGCGCGAGAGCGCGACCTCGGCGGTGTCGCCGTCCGGGTTCTCGTAGTCGACGGGCACCCGGACCCGCGTGCACTCCGCCCCCGACGGCATCTCCTCGCCGAACTTCGCGCAGCTCGTCCACTCCAGGCTCTGGCTGTAGAACTTCCCCAACCCGGCCGGCGCCTCGGGCACCGGGTTCCCGTCCACCACCGACCCGCACCCGGCCACGGTCATCACCAACGCCGCCGTCACCAGCACAACGCGGCCGCTTCGCATCAACGCCATAGAGCGATCGTGCCCTATCCGCCGTTCCCGCCCGGCTCCGGCGGGGTTCGCGCCCTTGTGTTCTCGTACGGCGCGGGGGTGCTGTGGAGTCATGGTGGAGATTCGTGAGCCTCCTCGTCCCAGCTTGGTGTGAGGAATTGCATTGCGGCCGCGATCAGCCGGAATGGCAGACTGAGGGGCGTCAGCTAAACCCGGGGACCCCGTGTGGGCCTCGAGGACACGACGAAAGGGACGATGATGTCCGTATCTGATGCGGAAACCCCTGCTTACGGTGCCGCACCTGCCGCAAAGCCCGCCAAGCGCAAGACGCGCGTGCAGCATTTGCAGCAGATGAAGGCCGAGGGTGAGCGCTGGTCCATGCTCACCGCCTACGACTACTCCTCGGCTCGACTGTTCGAAGAGGCCGGTATTCCGGTCCTGCTGGTCGGCGATTCGGCCGCCAACGTGGTGTACGGCTACGACACCACCGTCTCCATCTCCGCCGACGAGCTCATCCCGCTGGTGCGCGGCGTGGTGCGCGGCGCGCCGAACGCCCTGGTGGTCGCGGACCTGCCGTTCGGCAGCTACGAGTCCTCGCCCGAGCAGGCGCTGGCCACCGCGGTGCGCTTCATGAAGGAGGGCGGCGCGCAGGCGGTGAAGCTCGAGGGCGGCGAGCGCATGGCCGCGAGCATCGCCAAGATCACCGCGGCCGGGATCCCGGTCATGGCGCACATCGGCTTCACGCCGCAGAGCGTCAACACCCTGGGCGGGTTCCGGGTGCAGGGTCGCGGCGACGGGGCCGAGCAGCTCATCGCGGACGCCATCGCGGTGCAGGAGGCGGGCGCGTTCTCCGTCGTCATGGAGATGGTGCCGGCCGAGATCGCCGGGCAGGTCACCCGCAAGCTCACCATTCCCACCGTCGGCATCGGCGCGGGCGTGGATTGCGACGCCCAGGTGCTGGTGTGGCAGGACATGGCCGGGTACACCAGCGGCAAGACCGCCAAGTTCGTGAAGCGTTTCGCCGATATCGGTGACGAATTGCGCGGCGCGGCAGCGGCTTACGCGGATGAGGTGCGGCGCGGGGTGTTCCCCGGCCCGGAGCACAGCTTCTAGGGAGGAGAACACCCGGCGCCGCGGCGGATCGGGTTCTCCGGCATTTCGACATCGGGTGTCCCCGTCGGTTGGCGGGGACACCCGATCGCCATTCATAGCTTGCCGCTATCACGCGGCTATACCCTGTGGTCTTCATAGTCTTTCGCCAGATTTTGGTGGCAGAGTGGGGGGCGATGAGCTGGAACGACCAAAGGGAATTCATGTCGCATCGCCGTTGGATCAGCACCCGCCGGGTTCGGCGGGCGTCGTTGTTCGCCGGGCTGGGCGCGGTCATCGCCGTGACCGCAGCCTGCGGTGGCGGCACCACGCCCACCGGATCCTCGTCGCCGCAGGGCAGCACGACCGTGCCGTCGAGCACCTCGGCCGGGCCCAAGACCTCGACCGGCAGCGGTAGCGGGCAGGGCACCGGGCAGCAGGTCACCGTGTCCGACGAGGCCGCCAAGCAGCTGTGCGATCTGCTGCGGCCGCAGCTGTCGGACTGGCGGGTGCAGGGGCCGACGCTGGGCGGCATCGCCTACAACGCGACCGTGCACGATTGGGCGCTGCGCAACGGCGGGATCAACGTGCAGGTGCTCGGGGACAAGGATGTGGTCGACCGCATCACCAAGGCGAACTGCTCCGATGTCCGCGATCAGGCGATACAGGCGCTGGAGATCCCGAATCTGGCCACCGGGCTGGCCTTCTGATGCGCACCCTCTACCCGCCGGTCGAACCGTACGAGCAGGGCATGCTCGAGGTCGGGGACGGGCAGCGGCTGTACTGGGAGTGCAGCGGGAACCCGGACGGCAAACCGGTGGTGTTCCTGCACGGCGGGCCGGGCGGCGGGACCGCGCCGTTCCATCGGCAGTTCTTCGATCCGGCGGCCTACCGCATCGTGCTGTTCGATCAGCGCGGGTGCGGGCGGTCCGAGCCGCACATCGCGGACGGGGCGAGCCTGGAGACCAACACCACCTGGCATCTGGTGCGCGACATCGAGGCGCTGCGAACGCATCTGGGGGTCGAGCGGTGGCAGGTGTTCGGCGGGTCGTGGGGGTCGACGCTGGCGCTGGCGTACGCGCAGGCGCACACGGAGCGGGTCACCGAACTGGTGTTACGCGGAATTTTCCTGTTGCGCCGCAAGGAAATCGATTGGTACTACAATGGCGCTGCGGGGTACGTGTACCCCGATGAATGGGAGAAGTTCCTGGCGCCGGTGCCCGCCGCCGAGCGCGACGGTGATCTGGTGCAGGTTTACCACCGCCTGTTGAACTCCCCCGACAAGCAGCTCGCCACCGACGCGGCCGTCGCGTGGTCCACCTGGGAGGGTGCCACGAGTTCCCTACTGCCCCAACCGGATCGGGTGTCCGAGACCGCCGATCCGCGTTTCGCGCTGGCCTTCGCCGGCATCGAGAACCACTATTTCGTCAACGGTGGATTTCTCGAGGAGGGGCAGCTGTTGCGCGATATCGACCGCATCGCGCACATTCCCGGGGTTATCGTGCAGGGCCGCCACGACATCGTGTGCCCGGCGGTGAGCGCCTGGGATCTGCATCGCGCCTGGCCGAGTTCGGAACTGCACCTGGTGGCCGACGCCGGTCATGCCGCCGCCGAACCGGGCATCACCCATCACCTCGTAGAAGCAACGGACAAGTACAGGAACTAGATGAGCACCTCAGCCGGTCCCGCCCTGATCGACGCTTTCACCGCCGATGTGGACCGGCTGCGGTCCGCCGAACCCGATGTCCGCCGGGACATTCCCGATTCGGTCCACCAGATGCGGGTGGCTACCCGCCGACTGCGCAGCCTCCTGAAGTCCTACCGCCGCGCCCTGCGCCGCAAACACGTGGACGAGGTCGCCGACGAATTACGCTGGCTGGCCGGGTTACTCGGCGTCGCGCGCGACGCGGAGGTGCGGGCCGATCGGTTCGAGGAGCTGCTGGGCGAGCGCGGGGGCTCGCCCGTCTCCGAGCCTGCCGAGGAGGCCGCGCCGAAATCCGGCGGCAAGAAAACCTCCGCGAAGAAGGCGGCCGATGGCGAGGCGGCCGACGCGAAGACCCCAGGCAAGGCCGCGGTCGCGAAGTCGAAAGACGCAGCGTTTTCCAGGAAGGCCGATAGCACCGTGGCTGCCGTGAAGCCCAAGGGGCAGGACGCCACGGGGAAACCGAATCGCAAGGCCGCCGGTGCGAAGCCAGCCGCCGATAAGCCGGTTGACCCGAAGGCGACGACGACCCCGAAGCCGGTCGGTGAAGTGGCTGCCGAGAAGCCCGCCGCCGCGCCCGCTCCGTTGCGGGCGGTGGTGACCGAGCCCGCCGACGAGCCGGATGAGAAGGCCGGCGTTGCGAAGCGCTCGGCGCTGACGATCGTTGCCGACGCGCCGGAGGCTGCCACTCCCCCGCTCGAAGCTG
This sequence comes from Nocardia sp. NPDC005978, assembly GCF_040614455.1. Classification (NCBI taxonomy): domain Bacteria; kingdom Bacillati; phylum Actinomycetota; class Actinomycetes; order Mycobacteriales; family Nocardiaceae; genus Nocardia; species Nocardia sp. NPDC005978. The sequence goes on along the minus strand of NZ_JBEXUS010000116.1, from coordinate 15,078 downwards.
TTGCGGAGAAGGCCGTTTCGAAGAGGACGGCGGCCAGGAAGGCCACCGTCCTGCACGCGGTCGCCGACGGTCCGGCCGCCGAGAAGACTACGGCGAAGAAGACCGCGCCCCGAAAGTCCACCACCGCCAAGGCGACCGCCGCCAAGGTGACCGCGAAGAAGGCCGGGTCGGCGGCGGGCACCGAACAGCCTCCGGTTTCGCCGGATGCGAGTGCGACGGCGAAGCGCACGACGGCCCGGAAGGCCCGCGCACCGAAGCCGCCGACCGAGGCGGCCCCCGCGAAAAAGGCCGTGGCCGAGAAGGCTTCTCCGCTCAAAGCCGTTGCCGATCAGCCCGCGAAGAAGGCGGCCAGGAAGGTCGCGGCCGAGAAGCCGGCCCCGGACTCGGCAACCGAGTCCCCCGCCCCGAAGAAGACACCGGCCAAGCGCCCCACCATCCTCCGGGCCGTCGCCGACGATCCCGCCACCGGCCTGGTCGGCCACGCCCCGGCGAAGAAGACCGCGCCCCGAAAGTCCACCGCCGCCAAAGCGACCACCGCCAAGGCGACCGCCGCGAAGGTAACCGCGAAGCGCGCGAAGCCCGCACGGTCCGCCACCGACAAGGCCGCGGCTGTCACCGCGGCGACTGCGACGAAGGCGGCAGCCGAATCGACCGCCGAGCCGATCCCCGCCGAGGTCACCGCAACCCCTGCAACCACGCAAGCCGCGGCGCCGGCGAAACCCGAAGCGCAAGAGAAGTCTTCGGGGGACGAGAAAGGCCGGTCGGGGAAGAAGGACGCCGCGCGGGAAGAGTTCGGGAAGCGGCTCGTGGCCGAGGAGCGGGCGCGGTACTCGGCGGCGTTGCAGGAGGCCATCGCGGCGTTCGACGGGCGGCGGTATCGGCGGCTGATCGAGCACCTGGGCGTGCTGACGAGCAAGAAGGCGTTGCGGCGCAAGCAGGCTCGGAAGAAGGCGAAGAAGGTGTTCGGGGAGGTGTTGCGGCGGGACTTCCAGCGGTTGCGGCGGCTGGTCCGGACCGAGGCCAAGACCGGCGCGAAGCTGCCCGAAGCCGAGCGGATCGAGCTGCTGCACGATATCCGCAAGTCCGCCAAGCGGTTGCGCTATTCGGCCGATGCCGCCACCGCCGTCCTGGGCGCTCCCGCCGCCGACCTCGCGAAGCACGCGAAGCAGCTGCAGACCGTCCTCGGCGACCACCGCGACGCGATCGAGGCCCTGCAAACCCTGCGCACCCACGCCGAGGCCACCGGCGAACCCACCTACCAGCACCTCACCGCCGCGGAACAATCGGCGGCCGCCGAGGCCCTGAAGAACTACCCCGCCACCACCAAGTTCCTCCGCCACAAACCCCTGTAGCCCCACCGACGGTCAGGGTCGGCCCGAAGCAGCACGCAACGGGCCGACCCACAACGGATCCGGTTCGGCAGATCGCCGAGAGTGCCGGCTAGCTTCGGCGTCTGTCACTTGCCCTCCGAAAGTCCAGCCGTTCACCGGTCGGGGCAGGCCCGAAGCCGACGGGCCGCTCGTTCGCCGTCGGCAAGCCGCCCCGTACATCCTTCACTGCCCACAAGCCGGTCACCCACGTTCGAGGTCAGGTTTACCAACCCGCCCTGCGCTCAGAGCGAGTCGATCTCCGTGGGGTCGATGTCCATCGGGAACGGAACGCTCAGCGTCAACCGCTCTCGGTGGATCTCGTTGAGCGCGTGGCAATTCGTCGCGGGAGCGAACTCGGAGACGCCACAACCACAGAACCGTCCAAGCCTGCTGAGCCGCTACCGTGCTACGAACCTCAGAGCGAATCGATGTCCGAGAGATCTATGTCCAACTCGAAGGGCACGCTCAACGTCAGCCGTTCACGGTGAATCCCGGTGAGCACATAACGATTCGTTGCGAAATCGAGCTCGTAAACGTAGACGACCACACGACTATCGACGCTCTCCACACGCCAGAAGTGCCGAATTCCTGCCGTGGCATAGAGCTGGGGCTTGCGCTCGCGATCACGGGTGCACGACGCGCGGCAAACGACCTCAACCACCAGCACGACCTCGTCCGGCCGATACGTCGTCAGGTCGAGACCACCATCGCGATCGGCATGCACCGCAATGACGTCTGGTTCGGGACGCTGAACTTGCCCCAGCGTCACCGTCATCTGACGACGAATGCGCAACGTGGGCGGAGCAGCCTGCCGTAGCGCGGATTCCAGCAGTGTGATCGCCAGACTGTGGAACTGCGTCTGCGGGCTCGCGAACACCAGGCTTCCGTCGATCAGCTCGGTATGCGGTGGCAGTCCGGGAAGGCGGTCGAGATCACTCGCCGCAAAGCCCTCTGGCGGTGGACGCAGCCACTCGGGGAACTTGTCTCTGGTCACGGCGTCGGGGGCACGGCAGGGTAGGCGAAGGTGACCGTGCGGGTTTGGGGGTCGGACTCCAGGAGGTGGACCGTTACCGTCGTGCCTTCGGGCGGGGAGCCCAGGCAGGTCGCCAGGATCGGCGGAGTGGGGATGAAGATCTCGGCGGGGCGGGTCCGGGTCGACTCGCGCAGGACTATCGCCTCGAAGGCCGAGCCGACGCGTTCGGACAGCAGGGTGGACTCGGTCAGATCCACGCAGGCCCGTTCGAGTTTGTTCGCTATCGCGTCGGTGCGGCGCATCGACTCGGCGGCGGCGGTCAGGCCGTCGCGGACCCATTGCGGGACGGGGGTTCCGGCGCAGCGGGCCAGGCAGATCTCGGTGGAGTAGCGGTCGGAGAGGCGGCGCAGGGGGGCCGTGACGTGGGCGTAGGGGGCGCCTATCGCGCTGTGCTGCACCGACTCCGGGGTCTGTCCGTTCAGGACCGTGTAGGACGCGCCGCGCAGCAGCGTGGTGGCCTCGGACATCAGAACCAGGGCCGCGGGGGTGTTGGGATCCAGGCGGGCGAGCATGCGGCCCACCGACTCGTCCGCGGGCCAGTCCACCCCGACGGCGACGGCGGTGCGGCGCATGGATTCCACGGTCGCCGCGGCGGGCGGGGGCATGGTGCGCAGCAGACCCAGATGGTCGGAATCCTTCGCATCCAGCATGATCCGCGCGGCGGAGATACCGGTCAGCAGGGAGACCTGCTCGTTCCAGTCGTCGGCGTCGGTGCGCGGTTCGAGCACGAGCTGCCAATGGTCGAGGCCCGCCGCGCCGGCCCCGGCCGGATCGGCGCGCACGATCCCCTGCGACGGCAGCCGCAGCGAGATCGCCCCGCGCGCCAGGCCGGACTCGATGCGCAGCCGCCCGAACTCGGGCAGCGCGGCGATCGAGGGGTGCAGGCGCCCGGCGTCGGCATCGGCCTGCACGCCCGCGTAGTCCAGGCGGGCGCGCGAGCGCACCAGCGCGCGAACGACCGTGGCGCGCAGCGGTTCGGCCCGTTCGTCGAGTTCGATGGTCCACAGCGCGGCGGCCCGATCCTGGTCGGGCAGCAGGCTCGCGCCGCCCTCGGACAGCACGTGCGGGTGCAGCGGCACCGTGCCGTCGGGAAGATAGAAAGTCTGTCCTCGCGCGAGAGACTCGAGCGCGAGCGGCCCGCCGGGCGCGATGAACGCGGCCACATCGGCGATGGCGTAGTGGAGCAGGAATCCCGTCGCCGTCCGTTCCAGGCACAGGGCCTGATCCAGATCCATGGCGCCGGGGGGATCGATGGTGACGAGGGGGATGTCGGTGCGGTCGAGGCGCTCGCTCGCGAACGCGTCCACCGCGCCGCGCGCCTCCGAAACAGCCTCGGACGGATAGTCCGAGGCCAGTCCGAATTCGGTTCGGACGGCGCCGAAGTCAATCGGCGCCGACACGATCCTTTGATGCAGTTCCACCGGGGAGCGCGGACCCTACTGCAGGGCCAGCATGGTGCCGTTCAGCTGATCGAACGGCCCGTAGACGGTGAAGACGACCCGGCCGCCGGGGTACGTCGAGGACAGAGCCGCCGCCGAATCCAGCGACTGGCCGAAGGAGGCGGCCGAGGGGTGCGGCAGCCCCGCGATGGCCTGCCCGATGTGGGAGTTCGCGACCCACGCGGTATCCGCCGGAGTGAGATCCACCTGCACCCCACCCGGGAGCGGCGTTATCGCCAGCGCCGAGGCAGAACCGGCACCGAGCACAACCGAGACGGAAGCGGCAGCGGCGAGGAGCGCACCAGCTGCCAGTTTGCGAGCAATTCGCATATAGACGAGACCTGCTTTCCGGCGTTCGTTGTTGTCAGGAGTCTGGGGAACCGTCACACCACCGCGACGGAACTTTCCAACGCGCAACACTTTATGACGTCGATCACGTTCAATGCTAGTTCGGCGGCGATCATCTCTACGACACGCCGAGCCGCGCCGACGCATGCCATGTCATGCGTGGCCATTCTTACCGAACACGGCGGATTGTGCACGGAACGGCGCGAGCGGTGTAGCTCACGCCGCCCGGGTCCGGGTGCGCCCGAAATTCTTTCGGCGCCCGGATGGGGCGTGGATTCGCGCGCGCAATTCCCGCGGGCGCGCGCGAGGTCAGAGCAATCGGGTATCAATCGACGGCGTGTGCGAGTGCGCGGCGTTCCCGAACGCGACGCGACCGCACGACCTGGAAAGGGCCGGAGAAACCCGAGGAAAAGCGGCGGCGAAAAATAGCCCGCGCCCCGGAAATGAGCTTCCGGGGCGCGGACGAGCCGGTCTGTAAGCCGGATCCTGTACCCGATTCGCATCGGGTGGCGACCATCCATCTGGACACACCGTTGCCGGGTGCCTCGAGCAGTCAACCCGCAAGCTCGGGCGAGCAGCCCTCGAACACCTGCGCAGCCGCACTCTCGCGAGTGCGGCCTTCGACCTTGCTCCGGGCGGGGTTTACCTAGCCGCACCGGTCACCCGGCGCGCTGGTGCGCTCTTACCGCACCGTTTCACCCTTACCGGCGACTTGCGCCGCCGGCGGTTTGTTTTCTGTGGCACTGTCCCGCGGGTCACCCCGGGTTGCCGTTAACAACCGCCCTGCTCTGTGGAGTCCGGACTTTCCTCGACGACGGGCGGCGGCACTCGCGTACCCGTTCCCATCGCCGCGGCCGCCCAACCGACTCGTCCGCGGGCACCAAGGTACCGTAGACCGCCATGGAGCGTGTCGAGGTGGGGTTCCCTTCTGGTGGTGAGCAGTGTGCGGGATGGCTGTATCTGCCGGATGGACCGCCGCGGCCGCGTGCACTCGTGGTGATGGGGCACGGGCTGGGGGCGGACCGGGAAATGGGATTGGATAGGTATGCGCGACGTTTCGCGGCGGCGGGAATGGCGGTGCTGGCGTTCGATTACCGGCATTTCGGCGCCAGCGGCGGGGAACCGCGCCAGCTGATTCATATCGGACGACAGCGCGAGGACTGGCACGCCGCAATTGCGTACGCACGCACGCTGCGAGGTATCGATGCCACCCGGATCGCGCTGTGGGGCAGTTCCTTCGGCGGCGGGCACGCATTGTCGGTGGCGCCGGACGACCATTACATCGCGGCGGTGGTCGCGCAGTGCCCGTTCACCAGCGGGTGGTCCTCGGCGATGGCGAAGGGACCGATCAGTCTCACGCGCACCGGCACTTTGGCGCTGACCGATTTGCTGATCGGCCCGATCATTCGCCGGCCGATCACCGCGCGACTGGCGGGAAAGAAGCATTCGGCGGCGCTGATGAGCGCGGCCGACGTACCCGAGGGATTCGGCAGACTGGCCGAGGAAAGCACGCAGTACAGACCGAAAGTTCCCGCGCGAGTGGGACTGTCGACCCTGTTCGACGCACCGGCGCGGCGCACCAAGGACATCAAGGCACCCGTTTTCTACGCCATCTGCGACAACGACAGCGTCGCACCGGCCGGGCCGACCCGCAAAGCCGCCGAGCGCACCAAACACGCTGTGGTCAAGCAGTATCCGATCGGCCATTTCGAAATCTACTTCGATGAATGGTTCGAGAAGGCCGTGCACGATCAGATCGAGTTTCTGACGGCCGTCCTGCGACCGTAGTCCACGTTCGGCGGAACCGGCCGCGGGAGCGCGAGAAACGCGTCGCGGCCGGTTTCACTGCCGAGCCCGATCGAACGCCCGGCCGCTACAGGTACGACGTGTCGTTGACCAGCCGCACCGAAGCGCCGCCGTCGGGGTAGAACTCGGCGATCGACAGCGAGGCCAGGTCCAGGTGCAGCCGGTACAGCAGCGACGGGCCGACGCCCAGCGCCAGTTGCAGCAGCGTCTTGATCGGCGTGACATGGCTGACCACAAGCACATTCGCGCCCGGGTACAGCGCGACCAGGTCGCGGCGCACCCCTTCCACGCGCTCGCGGACCACGTCGAAACTCTCACCGCCGGGCGGGGGCACCGACGGGTCGCCCAGCCAGCGGGCGTGCAGCTCGGGATCGTGATCCCGGGCCTCGAGGAAGGTGAGTCCTTCCCACGCACCGAAATCCGTTTCGATGAGGCCGTCCAGGACGCGCACGGGCAGGCCGAGCGCCTTGCCCGCGGCCTCGGCCGTCTCGCGGGCGCGGCCCAGCGGCGAGCAGACGATGGCGGCGATGTCGCCCTTGCCCCCCAGCATTTTCGCGGCGTTGGCGGCTTGCTCGCGGCCCAGGGCGGTCAGCGGCGGATTGCCGCGCCCGGAGTAGCGGCGGGCCACCGACAGTTCGGTCTGGCCGTGGCGCAGCAACAGCAGGCGGGTGGGGCGTCCCACCGCGCCGGTCCAGCCCGGTGCCGAATCCTTCGCGGCGCGCGGGGTTTCCGTCACCGCGGCGGCCGGCGCCGGATTCGAGAGGGCGTCATCGGCGGCCGAAACCGCGTCCACACCGGCCGATTCGACAGCGGACGCCGATCGGATCGCGGCACCGCCGGCCGCAACCGCATTGTCGGCCAGGGCGTCCCGGACCTCTCCCACGAGGTGCGCGTCGTCCATGGCGTCGTTGGCCAGCCGATCGGCGTGCGAGTTCTCCTTGCGCGGAATCCAGGTGAAGCTCACCCGGTCGAATCCGGCGACCAGGCGCCGGGCGCGGTCCGCGAGCGGAATCATGGCCGCGTGCTTGACCTGCCAGCGCCCGGACATCTGCTCGACCACCAGTTTGGAGTCCATGCGCACGGACACCTCGCGCGCGCCCAGCTCGGCGGCGGCTTCCAAACCCGCTATGAGACCGCGGTATTCGGCCACATTGTTGGTGGCGACCCCGAGGTATTCCTTGCGCTCGGCGAGGACGCCGCGATGCGAGTCGAACACCACCGCGCCGTACCCGGCCGGCCCGGGGTTGCCCCGCGAACCGCCGTCGGCCTCGACGATCACCTTGTCCACGGTCAGAGTCCGGAGTGCTTGGTGCGCACCATGATCGCGCTGCATTCGGGGCAGCGCACGACCACGTTCGGGGCGGTCTGGCCGATGCGGGAGATCTCGCCGCGGTCGAGTTCGATGCGGCACGCGCCGCAGCGACGGGCCTGCAGCAGGGCCGCGCCGACGCCGTTGGCCAGGCGCTGCTTGTCGTAGACGGCGAGCAGTTCGGCGGGGAACAGACCGGTGAGGGCGGCGCGATCGGATTCGCAGCGCTGCTGGGCCACATCCAGATCGGCGACCGCGTCATCGCGGCGGCGTTCGGCGTCGACCAGATCGTCCTGCGCCTTGTCCAGGTTCGCGCCCGCGTGATCGTGTGCGGCGGAGGCGGCCTCGCGCTGTTCCATCACATCGATCAGTTCGTCCTCGAGGACCTTGCGACGGCGTTCGAGGCTGGTGAGCTCGTGCTGCAGTTCCGAGAGCTGCTTGGCGCCGACCGAACCGCCGGTCAGCAGGCCGCGATCGCGGTCCTCGCGCTTGCGGACGGCGTCGATCTCGCCTTCCAGCTTGCGGGTGTCGCGGTCCAGATCGTCGATGCTGATCTCGACCTTGACCGCCTCGTCCTTGCGCGCGGTGCGCTCGGCCTCGAGCCCGCGCACCTCCTGCTCCTCGGGCAGCACCTTGCGGCGATGCTCGATCCGGGTCAGTTCGGCGTCGACGGCGGCGAGGTCGAGCAGCTTGGACTGGATCGAAGGTTCGGCATTCAACGCGGAAGGTCTCCTGGACGCTATGGACGGATCAAGACGCCAAGCTTAGCCGCCATCGGCGCACCCGCCGCCCAACCCCACGGCAACCTGGGCATTCGCCCGCCGATAGCGGGTGACCGGGCGAAAATTGCCGGTTGGATCCCGCCGGAATGTGACTAGGGTCGGGATATGGGTCACGTTTACGAGATCGAGGTGACATGGTCCGGGGAAACCACGGGTTACCGGTCGTACTCGCGCAATCACGAGCTGCTGACGGCCGGGCGGCCGCCGATTCTGGCCACCTCGGATCCCAAGTTCCGCGGTGACACCGACCGGTGGAATCCGGAGCAGCTGCTGGTCGCGTCGCTGTCGGACTGTCACATGCTCTGGTTCCTGCACCTGTGCGCGGAGGCGGGGGTGGTGGTGACGGGGTATCACGACACGGCCGTCGGGGTGATGGATGACGTGCGATTCCAGCACGTCACGCTGCGGCCGAAGGTCACCGTCCGGGACGCGAGCATGGTGGACAAGGCCGTTGCCCTGCATGCGGTCGCCCACGAGAAGTGCTTCATCGCCAACTCGGTGAACTTCCCCGTCACCCACGAGCCGACGATCGAAGTCGCCGGGGCGTAAGGAATTCGGGACGGGCGCGCTCAGCAGTCGGCCGCGCCCAAACTCCATGGGTCCGTGCGGATGTCGGACACCTTGGTCTCCACGCTCGGCAGCGCCGCGCGCACGACGCCTGCCGCCTGTGCGCACCAGGGGAATTCGGTGGCCCAGTGGGCGGCGTCGATCAGGGCGGGGCCGCCCGCGCGCAGGTGTTCGTCGGCGGGGTGGTGGCGCAGGTCCGAGGTGACGTAGGCGTCGACGCCCAGTTTCGCGACGGTGTTCAGGAACGAGTCGCCCGCGCCGCCGCAGACGGCGACCGTGCGGATCAGGCGGTCCGGGTCGCCGGCCGCGCGCACGCCCCAGGTGGTGGCGGGCAGTCCGGCGCGCACGCGAGCGGTGAACTCGCGCAGGGTTTCCGGGGCCTCGAGCTCACCGACGCGGCCGATGCCCAGCGTGGAGGGCAACGTCGCGCGTTCGGTGACGTGATACGCGGGTTCCTCGTACGGGTGCGCCGCGAGCAGCGCGGCCAGGACCGCGGCCCGCTTGGCCGGCGGGGCAACGACGTCGATGCGATCCTCGTCCACGGTCTCGAGTTCGCCGATGGATCCGAGCGCGGGATTCGCGCCGTCCAAGGGGCGGAACTGGCCGACGCCCGGGGCCAGCCACGCGCTGTCACCGTAGTTGCCGGTGGCGCCGGCGCCCGCGGCGAACAGCGCGGCGAGGACGGCCTCGGTGTGCGTGCGCGGGACGGATACCGACCACTTGTCCAGGGCGGCAACCGGTTTCGGCTCCAGCGGGCCGGTCACCGTGATCCCGACGGCCGCGGCCAGAGCATCGGAGACGCCCGGATCGGCGGAATCGGCGTTGGTGTGCGCGGTGAACAGCGCGCAGCCCGCGCGAATCAACCGGTGCACCAGCGCGCCCTTGGGGGTGCTGGCCGCGACCGTGTCGACCCCGCGCAGCAGCAGCGGGTGATGCACGACCAATGCCTGTGCGCCCCAGGCGATGGCCTGATCCACCACCGCGGCGGTGGCGTCGACGGCGAACAGCACCCGGCCCACTTCGTCCGCCGGATCCCCGCTGACCAGGCCGACCGAATCCCAGGACTCGGCCAGGCGCGGCGGGTACGCCGCGTCCAGCGCCGCCACGACATCGGCCAATCGCACAGTCACCACAACCGAACCTCCTCCGCCACAGGCACCGTCACAATCCCAGTTCTTCCACGGCCGCGATCAGCAGATCGACCTCCGCTGCGGGGCGCACGGCCAGCCGCAGGAATCCCGATTCCAATCCAGGGAAGGTATCACCGCGCCGGACCGCGATTCCCTTGTCGGCGAGCTGTTTTCGTAAGAGTTCGGCGTCGGGGACGCGGATCAGCAGGAATGGGCCCGCGGCGGGCTCGTGCACCTCGACGCCGAGTGCGCGCAGGCGCGGGATCATGGCGGCGCGGTCGGCGGCGATGTCGTGCGCCTTACGCTGGGATTCGGCGACCGCGGCCACGCCGCTGGTGGCGATGATGGCTTCCAGTTGCAGGGTGCCCAGCGGCCAGTGCGGGCGACCGTGATTCAGGCGGGCGAGCAGTTCCGGATCGCCGAGCAGGTAGCCGCAGCGCAGGCCGGCCAGCGCCCAGGTCTTGGTGAGGCTGCGCAGCACCAGTACGTCGGGGGCGTCCAGCGCGGCGAGCGATTCCGGTTCACCGGGGATCGCGTCGGCGAACGCCTCGTCGACGACCACGATGCGACCGGGACGCCGCAGCGCCAGCAGTGTCCCGGCCGGGTGCAGCACCGAGGTGGGGTTGGTGGGGTTGCCGACCACGACCAGGTCCGCGGACTCCGGCACCAGCGCGGGATCCAGGACGTAGGGCGGTTCGAGCACGACCCGTTCGACGGGAACCCCGGCTTCGCGCAGCGCGAGCTCCGGTTCGGTGAAGGACGGGTGGATCACCGCGGCCTGCCGCGCGCCCAGCCGCGGCAGCAGCGCGAAGCCCTCGGCCGCCCCCGCGAGCAACAGCACGTCCTCGGGCCGGCGGCCGTGCCGGACCGCGACCGCGTGCCGTGCGGCGAGCTCCTCCCCCGCGTCCGGATACTTCCCGAGCTCGCTCAGCCGCGCCGCCAGCCGCGCCCGCAACCACTCCGGCGGCCCGCTGCCCTGCACGTTGACCGCGAAGTCCACCATGCCCGCGTGTACCTCGGCATCGCCGTGATGCCGCAATTTCGTATGGTCCACACCGCTGGTCTCCGGCACAGCGAACACCCTACGTGGCCGGGCTCGAGGGCTACCGGACACAATGGCTGTCGTGGGCGAGCTGCATGTGTCGATGATCTGCACGGGCAATATCTGCCGGTCGCCGATGGCCGAGAAGATCTTCGCCGCGCACCTCGAGCGCGCGGGGCTCGGCGATCGGGTCCGGGTCAGCAGTGCCGGGACCGGGAGCTGGCACGTCGGGGACGACGCCGACTACCGGACCACGGACGAGCTGCGGGCGCACGGTTATCCGATCGGGCACGTGGCCGCGGTGATCGGGGACGACCACCTGGACGCGGATCTGCTCATCGCGCTGGACACCGGGCACGAGCGGGCGCTGGCGCGTCTCGGGGTGCCCGCCGAGCGGCGGCGGCTGCTGCGGAGTTTCGACCCGGACGCGGACGGGCCCGACGTCCCGGATCCGTACTACGGCGACCGATCCGATTTCGAGCTCGTTCGCGAGCAGATCGAGGCGGCGGTGCCCGGCCTGCTGGACTGGGTGCGCGCGCAGCTGGGTGCGGACGTATGAGCTCCTCGAAGTCCGCGGCCCTACGCCGGCTGACCTTCCTGCTCCGGCCCAGCTGGCTGATTCTGGCGGTGGTCGTGGCGGGGTTCGCCTACCTGTGTTTCACCGTGCTCGCGCCCTGGCAGCTGGGCAAGAACACCTCGACCGCCGAACGCAATCAGCGCATCGAGGATTCGGTCGATGCCGCGCCGGTCGACGTGCGCGGCATGCTCGATGGCTCCGGGTCCGAGACCGAGTGGCGCCGGGTCACCGCGACCGGAACCTACGTGCCCGAGTCCACGGTGCTGGTCCGCCTGCGCCACCTGTCCTCGGCGCCGGCGTTCGCGGTGCTGACGCCGTTCCGTCTCGACGACGGCCGCACCCTGCTGATCGATCGCGGCCTGATCGCGGCCGTCGACGGCACGCGCGCGCCCCGCGTTCCCGAGCCCCCCGCCGGTGAGCAGACCCTCGAAGCCCGCGTCCGCGCCTCCGAAGGGGTCCCCGCAGACAAGCCGCCCATGACCGAAGACGGCTACCGCCAGGTTTATTCGATCGACACCACCCAGCTCTCGACGTTCCTGAACCTGCCCCTGACCACGGTCCCCACCACCGGCCGCCCCGGCTACCTCCAGCTCGACGAGAACCAGCCCGGCGTCTTCACCCCCGTGGCCCTGCCCCAGCTCGAGGACGGCCCCTACCTCTCCTACGGCCTGCAATGGCTGGCCTTCGGCGTGATGGCCCCCCTCGGCCTCGGCTATTTCGTCTACGCCGAGATGCGCGCCCGCCGCCGTGAACGCGGCGAATCCGCCCCGGCGGCAACGACACCCACCTCCACCCCGGCCACCGAGCCCGCCGCACCGGCCGCTTCGCCCAAACCTCAAACGAACGAGGCCCGCCTCGCCGACCGCTACGGCGGCACCCGCAACTGACATCCGGCGGTCTCGCCCGAGACCACACGCGTGGCCCGACCGCAGGCTCACCAGTCCGAACACTCCGTCCCGGCCCACCCACTCACCGCGAAGGTTCAGCGGACGACGTGCGCCTCAGCGGTAGATGTCGTAGTTGGCCCGGATCTTTCGCAGCAGGTCGTCGAGCTCCGCGGGGAACGTGCAGTCGTTGATGGGGCTGCCCATGCCGCCGCCGAACGGGTTCCGGATTCTGGCGAGAACGACTGACCGCTCGTCGATGGGGCGGTCCCGCTCGAGCACCTCTTCGAGTGCGGACAGGGCGGGTTCGAAGTAGCGCAGCAATCCGTCCTCGCAGTAGCTTCCGCTGCGTGCGCGCAACGCCGCGACGGTTGCGGTCAGGTCGGCGAGCAGTTGACGTTCGCGCGCACGATCTTCCGGGCCGGGCGAAGAAATGTCGTCGGTCACGAAGCCACCATGCCACGGCGGGATGGGGAGGACGGGTGGGGCGAAGTCCGCTCGGAGCCTTGCGCGGGAGTGGTTCGGAGCAGTGGATTAGCCTCGGCGGGTGCGTATGGGGTCTGCCGTTGCGGCTGGGATGGTGCTCGGGTTCGCGGTCGATCGTGCGTTGGGAGATCCGCGGCGAGGGCATCCGGTGGCGGGATTCGGGAACGTCGCGAGCCGGTTGGAGCGGGTGACCTACCGCGACGGGCGGTGGGCGGGCGTGGTGCACGAACTGGTGTTGGTGGGCGGGGCGGCCGGGATCGGTGCGGGCGCTCGGCGGGTGGCCGGCGGGGGACGACGCGGGCGCGGCGAGGTCGCCGGGGCGCGGGCTTTCGGGCAGGTGCTGGTGACCGCGGCCGCCACCTGGACCGTGCTGGGCGGGACGACCTTGGCGAAGACCGGGCGGGAGATGGCGGACCTGCTCGAGGGCGGGGACATCGAGGGCGCGCGAGCGCTGCTGCCGTCGTTGTGCGGGCGCGATCCGGAGCTGCTGGACGCCGACGGGCTGGCGCGGGCAGCGCTCGAATCCATCGCGGAGAACACCTCCGATGCGACCGTCGCGCCCCTGTTCTGGGGTGCGGTCGCGGGGGCTCCTGGGCTGTTCGCGTACCGGGCGATCAACACGCTCGACGCGATGGTGGGCTACCGCAACGAGCGGTACTCGCGATTCGGGTGGGCGGCCGCGCGCACCGACGACGTGGCCAACCTCGGGGCGGCTCGGGTGGCAGGACTGCTGACCGTGGCGCTCGCGCCGGTGATCGGCGGGCGGCCGCGCGACGCGTGGCGAGCCTGGCGGCGGGACGCGGGCAAGCATCCGAGCCCCAATGCCGGTGTCGCCGAGGCGAGTATGGCCGGGGCGCTGGGGGTTCGGCTCGGCGGGTGCACCGAATACCGGCACGGGATCGAGATGCGGCCGACCCTCGGGGACGGGCCCGCGCCGCGCGTGCCCGACCTGCGCCGGGCCGTCCGTCTGTCCGAGGCGGTCCAGGTCGCCGCCGTCGCGGTGGCGGCCGCTGTCGCCCTCGCACGCCACTGACCCGAATCGGCGCGCCCGGTCGCGGATCAGCGACGTCGAGACGGTCGCCCGACGCCTGGCCGTACGTGACGCCCTCGGAATCGCGGCCGGTGCGATACCGGAGCACATGCCCCTACCCGGACATCTCGCACGGAATGTCACAGTGGTCCGAGCTGTTTCGTCGATTCGGTAGAGGCTCGCCGGGGCGGCGGGTGAGAGCGAAGGGTGAGCGGTGATGAGTGGCGACGAACGACGGGGTGCGCCGGACGCGGGCGAGCTGGCCAGGCAGTTCGAGGAGCATCGGGCATATCTGCGGCGCGTCGCGTACAGCACGCTGGGCAGCCTGAGCGACGCCGACGACGTCGTCCAGGACGCGTGGCTGCGCCTGCAGCGGTACTACGAGACCAGCCCGGAGGGCGCGGAGATCGAGAACCTGCGCGCCTGGCTGACCACCGTCACCGGGCGACTCGCCCTCGATCATCTGGGGTCCGCGCGCGCCCGGCGCGAACAGTACGTCGGGGAATGGCTGCCCGAACCCGAAGTCACCAGCTGGGACGATCCGGCCGACCGCATCTCGCAGGACGAGCGGGTCACCACCGCGCTGCTGGTGGTCCTCGAGTCGCTGTCGCCGGCCGAGCGCACCGCGTTCGTGCTCCAGGACGTGTTCGGCATGACCGGCCCGGAGGTGGCCGAGGTGGTGGGCCGCACCCCGGCGGCGGTGCGGCAGTTGGCTTCTCGCGCCCGTAAGCACGTCGAGTCCGGCACGCCGCGGTTCCCGGCCAGCCCGGAGGAGCAGGAGAAGGTGGTGTCCGCCTTCGCGGTGGCCTGGCGCTCCGGCGATCTCAGCGCCCTGCTGGGCGTGCTGGATTCCAATGTCACCTTCACCGCCGACGGCGGCGGCAAGGTGCTGGCCTTCCTCGATCCGATGCACGGCGCGGACCGCGTGGCGGAAACCTTCCTGTCCTTCCTGCGGAGCGCGACGGAAGTCGGCGGGGCGTGGGGCCGTTCGGTTCTGGTCAACGGCCGTCCCGGACTGGTCATCTTCGACGGCAAGAACACCGGCGTGTTCGCCTTCACCATCGACAACGGCCGCATCACCAATATCGACGTGGTCCGCAACCCCGACAAGCTGCACAACCTGCCGCTCGACGGCGAACCCGATTGGCCCCTGGGCGAATCCGCGGCGGAGTGAGGTCGGGCGTGGACGACGCGGTGCGCGGGCGGTACCGCGCGGCAATCGGCCGCGCCGACCGGCGTCGCTGACAGGGAGCGGTCGTGGGCGATGCATCGCCC
>NZ_JBEXUS010000115.1:0-25304 GCF_040614455.1 Nocardia sp. NPDC005978 | reverse complement strand
CCGATACCGAGGTATCGGGGGCCTTTTCGTGGAGCCGCCTGGGGGAATCGAACCCCCGACCTTTTCATTACGAGTGAAGCGCTCTACCGACTGAGCTAAGGCGGCGTGCCTTCCGGCGGTGCGAGTCTATCGTCTCGGGGGCGGATCGCGAAAATCGGTGGTCACGGTCACGCGGAGCGGGCCGCTATCAGGGTCGCGACCATCGCCGCCACCGCGAAGCGGGGCTTCACGTTCGTCTCCAGGGCCTCGCGGCAATCCAGGACCGCCTCGATCGAACGCAGCAGGCCCTCGGGGCGGACATCGCCCGCGAGCTCGCGGATCTGGTCGGCCATATCCGGATGGGTCAGTGTCACACCGGATTTCGAGTCGGCGGTCGCCGCGCCGAACCGGACCGCGAGGGCATCGCGGTACAGGCCCGCGACATCGATGAGCGCGCGGTCCAGGGCGTCGCGGCCGGTGCGGGTCGCGCGGGACTTCTGGCGCTTCTCCAAATCCTTGAGCACACCGACCGAACCGCGGGTCGCCGACGCCGCGCCCTTACCGGTGCCGCCCGCACCGAGCGCGGTCGCGAGGGCTTCGCGCTCCTGCTCGTCGCGGCCGACCGTCAACTGCTTGGCCTCGTCATCGGCCGACTTCACCAGCTCGTCGGCGGCGGTATAGGCGACCCCGGGCCGGGCGGTCGCCGCGACCAGGGCCAGCGCCCGCTTGCGCCGGGACCGGGCATCCTCGTCGGTGGCCAGCCGGCGCGCTCGCGCGACATGACCACCGCTGACGGCCGCCGCCCAGGACGCCTGAGCGGCGGGCAGCCCGTCACGTTCACGCAGCACCCGCGCGATCGCGTCGGCCGACGGCGTCGACAGATGCACGTGCCGGCACCGCGAACGCAGCGTGACCGAGATGTCCTCCGGATCCACCGACGGCGCGCACAGCAGGAACACCGTCCGCGCGGGCGGCTCCTCGACAACCTTGAGCAGCACGTTGCCCGCGCCCTCGGTCAGGCGATCGGCGTCCTCGACCACCACCACCTGCCACCGCCCGGTACTGGGACGGCGGGCGGCGACCTGCACGATCGACCGCATCTCCTTGGTCGTGATGCTCAAACCCTCGGGCACCACCCGCCGCACATCACCGTGCGTACCGGCCATCGTCGTGGTGCAGGCGTGGCAGGTACCGCACCCCGGGTTATCCGGATCGGTGCACTGCAGGGCGGCCGCGAAACACAGCGCCGCCTCGGATCGGCCCGACCCGGGCGGCCCGGTGAACAGCCACGAATGCGTCATCGCCGAGGACGAAACCCCAGCGCCACCGCGCGCGGCCACCGCCGCGACCAACAGATCGGACTCGACCGCGTCCTGGCCCACCAGCCGATCGAAGACTCCTGCCACGCCGTACACCCTACTGTCGGCCCCCGACACCCCGGCTCCCCGCCGGGTGCGGCGCGTCAGGGCATGCGCGAATACGTCGAATTCGCCCCGTCGACCGCCTCGCGGATGATGTCCGCGTGCCCGGCGTGCTGGGAGATCTCCCGCAGGATGTGCAGCAGCACCCAGCGCACCGGCAGCCGCACCGGCTCCGGGGTCCACGGCGCGATCGGCTGCGGCACCGTGTCGTCCAGGGTCGGGAGTTCGCGAATCACCTTCGCGGTGTGCTCGGCGGTCGCCTCCCACTCGGCGAGCAGTCCGGCGACCGTCTCGTCCGCACCCATCTTGTACTCGGAATCCATTGCGGCGAGATCGATTTCGGCGTTCTCGTCGCGCTCGACCAGGATGGTCGTCCAGTGCCGCTCACAGTTGTTGATGTGGTGCAGCAGACCGCCGAGGGTGAGCTCGCTGACCGTGCTGCGCTGCCGGGCCTGCTCCTCGGTCAACCCGCGCAGGGTGATCCGAAAAAGGTCCCGCTCCTCGGCGAGAAACGCGATCAACTGCTCACGCTCGTTGTCGACGGTCATCCGCTGATCCTTCCCCTGGGTGCGTATCGGCCTACACGCTACGGCAGGCCCCCGGCGCACTCCACCGTG
This sequence comes from Nocardia sp. NPDC005978, assembly GCF_040614455.1. Classification (NCBI taxonomy): domain Bacteria; kingdom Bacillati; phylum Actinomycetota; class Actinomycetes; order Mycobacteriales; family Nocardiaceae; genus Nocardia; species Nocardia sp. NPDC005978. The sequence goes on along the minus strand of NZ_JBEXUS010000115.1, from coordinate 23,287 downwards.
ATGATCGCCCGCCGGAGCGGGCGATCCGAATCGCGGACTACTGGGAAGCGGATGCCTTCTTGGCGGCCGCGGCCTTGGTCGTGGCGCCGTCGGCCGTCTTCTTGGCGACCTTCTTCGCGGCCGCCTTCTTGACCACCTTGGTGGCCGTCGCCTTGGTTGCGGTCGCCTTGGCAGCCGTCTTCGCGGCGGCCTTCTTGGCCGGGGTCTTCTTCGCAGCCGTCTTCTTCGCGGCGGTCTTCTTGGCCGCCTTCTTCACCGGGCCGCGTGCCCGCCGATCCGCCAGCAGCTCCGAAGCCCTTGCGTCGGTGATGGACTCGACCTCGTCGCCCTTGCGCAGACTCGCGTTGGTCTCGCCGTCGGTGACATACGGGCCGAACCGGCCGTCCTTGATCACCATCGGCTTCTCCGACACCGGATCCACACCCAGCTCGCGCAGCGGCGGCGCGGTCGCGGCCTGACCGCCGCGCCGCTTGGGCTCGGCGTAGATCTTGAGCGCCTCCTCGAGGGTGACCGAGAAGATCTGATCCTCACCGGTCAGCGACCGCGAATCGGTGCCCTTCTTCAGGTACGGGCCGTAACGCCCGTTCTGCGCGGTGATCTCCTCGTTCGAGGCCGGATCCACACCCACCACGCGCGGCAGCGACAGCAGCTTGAGCGCGTCCTCGAGCGTAATGCTCTCCAAATTCATGGATTTGAACAGCGAACCGGTACGCGGCTTCGGCGCTTCGGGCTTCTTCGCGCCCTTCTTGACCTCTACCTCTTCGGCGGGCGCGGGCAGCACCTCGGTCACGTACGGGCCGAAACGTCCTTCCTTGGCGACGATTTCGTGCCCGCTGGCCGGATCCACACCCAGCGAACGACCTTCCTGCGGCGTGGAGAACAGCTTCTCCGCGACCTCGTTGGTCAGCTCGTCCGGCGGCAGATCATCGGGCAGGTTCGCGCGCTGCGAGATCGGATCCCCGTCCGGGTCATCGGGATTGACGATGATCCGCTCGAGATAGGGACCGAACTTGCCGACCCGGACCACGACATCGCGGCCCTCCTCGTCGGCGAAGAGCTTGATCGAGTTGACCTCGCGAGCATCGATGCCGTCGAGCCGCTCGCCGACCATCTTCTTCAGGCCGCCCTCGCGCGCGACCGAACCCTCCGCGCCGATATCGCCGCCGAAGTAGAAGCTGGACAACCAGTTTCCGCGCTGCTCGCGGCCACCGGCGATGGCATCGAGGTCGTCTTCCATGGCCGCGGTGAAGTCGAAGTCCACCAGCCGGCCGAAGTGCGCCTCCAGCAGGCCGATCACCGCGAACGCGACCCAGGACGGCACCAGCGCGCTGCCGCGCTTGTACACGTACCCGCGATCGAGAATCGTCTTGATGATCGAGGAGTAGGTGGAAGGACGGCCGATGCCGAGCTCTTCCAGCGTCTTGATCAGCGAGGCTTCGGTGAATCTCGGCGGCGGATTGGTGGTGTGCCCGTCCGGCGCGAGCTCGACCGCCGTCACACCCTGGCCCTCGGTCAGCACCGGCAGGCGCGATTCGGCGTCGTCGGACTGGCCGCCCGCCTCCTCGTCGACACTCTCCACGTACGCCTTGAGGAAACCGGCGAAGGTGATGGTCCGGCCCGAAGCCGAGAACACGCACTCCTCACCGGAATTCGCGGTACCGGTGACCCGCACGGTCAGCGTGGTGCCGCGCGCGTCCTGCATCTGCGAGGCCACGGTGCGCTGCCAAATGAGTTCGTACAGCCGGAATTCGTCGTTGTCGACGCGGGCGTGCACCTGCCCCGGGGTCATGAACACATCACCCGAGGGGCGAATCGCCTCGTGTGCCTCCTGCGCGTTCTTGACCTTGCGCGTGTACTGGCGCGGCGTCGGGCTCACGTACTCCGCGCCGTACAGCTGGGTGGCCTGCGCCCGGGCGGCCTGGATCGCGGACTCCGACAGCGTCGTGGAGTCGGTTCGCATGTAGGTGATGTAGCCGTTTTCGTACAGCCGCTGCGCGACCCGCATCGTGCGCTCGGAGGTGAAGCGCAGCTTGCGCGCGGCCTCCTGCTGCAACGTCGAGGTCATGAAGGGCGCGTACGGCTTACGGGTGTACGGCTTGGATTCGACCGAGGTGACCGCGAGGTCCACCCCGTGCAGCGACCCGGCCAGCGCCTGCGCGTACGCGGCGTCGAGGACGACCACACCGGGATTCGCGCTGGTCGCGGAGGATTTGAGCTGTCCGTCGGAACCGAAGTCACGGCCGCTGGCCACCCGGGCGCCGTTGACGCTGACCAGGCGGGCGCCGAAGACGCGCGGATTGCTCTCGCCCTGATCGCCGGCGTCGAGCTTGGCCGCGATGTCCCAGTACTCGGCGGAGCGGAACGCCATGCGCTCGCGCTCGCGCTGCACGATGACGCGGGTCGCCACCGACTGCACGCGGCCCGCCGACAACCGCGGCATGACCTTCTTCCACAGCACCGGCGAGACTTCGTAGCCATAGAGCCGATCGAGGATGCGTCTGGTCTCCTGCGCGTCCACCAAATCTTGATCGAGGTCGCGCGTGTCGGCGGCCGCGGCCAGAATGGCCGGTTCGGTGATCTCGTGGAACACCATGCGCCGGACCGGGACCTTCGGCTTCAGTGTTTCGAGCAGATGCCACGCGATGGCCTCGCCCTCGCGGTCGGGGTCGGTGGCGAGGTAGAGCTCGTCGGCGTCGGCCAGCAGGCTCTTGAGCTCCGCGACCTTGGCCTTCTTATCGGGGCTCACGACATAGATGGCCTCGAAGTCGTTGTCGACGTCGACACCGAGCCGGGCCCACTGCATGCCCTTGTATTTGGCGGGCACGTCCGCCGCACCACGCGGCAGGTCCCGGATGTGACCGACCGAGGCCTCGACCACGTAGTCGCGACCCAGGTAGGGCGCGATCTTGCGGGCCTTCGTCGGTGACTCGACGATGACGAGACGACGCAGGGGGCGGCCCTGGTCGGGCGCTGCCTTGGAGTTCGGCACTGCACCGCGGTCTCGTGTTGCCACCGGCGAACACACCTTTCCTGTAGATCCGCGCGGCGCTAGGTGTGCGCGCCGTAAGCGGCTGGGGCAAACGGCTGCGACTACTTATATCGCTGCCAGCAACGTTTATACCCTGTTCAGATGCCGCGCCTTGGTCGCAGCGACGATGTGGCCCCGGGTTGTGATCGAGTGTAATGGGTCCGGATATGGGTCGTCCCCCACCGCCTGGAGGCGATGGGGGACGGAGTACCTGTGGTCTAGAGCTCTAATCAGAGCGCGCGAACACCGGTGGCCTGCGGGCCCTTGGTGCCCTGCCCGACCTCGAACTCGACCTTCTGGTTCTCCTCGAGGGTGCGGAAGCCCGACCCCTGGATCTCGGAGTAGTGGACGAAGACGTCAGCGGAGCCGTCCTCGGGCGCGATGAAGCCGAACCCCTTCTCCGCGTTGAACCACTTCACAGTTCCCTGTGCCATTCTGTTCCTTCTCTTTCCATACCGGAACGGTAGACAAGTAGGTTCGTCCACCGGGTCCGTTGAGACCGCTGTACTCTGTTCCCCCTGCAGGAAAGCCATCAGTACACCGTTCGCAACATCGATCCTGCTTGATGGTTTGGACTTTGGATCCGTTCCCTCGAACACAGAAGCTTGCGACCAGGAACCAGTGAACCATGTCTTCGCTCAATTCAACAGCTGAGTTACCCACAATTTGCAAAAAAGTTGATCTTGCGAATGCGCAGGTGAGGGGCATAATGCCCAAATCCGTACTTGAAGTAGGTTTGCTTCCGGATAACAGAGCGAGCATCCGGCAAACCGCCTGCGAGCCAAGCCGCTACTCGGTAGTGAAATGGCAGGTAGCGCCCGGGACGTACGCACCTTTCGCACCCGAGGTGCGCTCCGGGACGTCCCGGGGATGAATCCGACGGATCCGGCGGGCGCGATGGGCAATTCCAGCGACCCGAGCTATGGGCGATCGTTGCTGAATCGTGTCCTAACCGGGGCGGGTGCCGGCGACCCACGTCTCACTCATGTCGCGGAACTGCCCTCACGTGCGGCTCAGGTCACGAATTGGCCCGAATGGGCCTCGCCCGAGGTGGTTGCCGCGGTGCGCGCCGCCGGGGTCGAAGCACCCTGGTCGCATCAGGCGGAAGCCGCTGACCTGGCCTTTCAGGGCCGGCACGTGGTGGTCTCCACCGGCACCGCCTCCGGGAAGTCGCTGGCCTATCAGCTACCGGTGCTGACGGCGCTGCTGGCCGATCCGCGCGCGACCGCCCTATATATAGCGCCGACCAAAGCGCTCGGCGCCGATCAGCTCCGCATGGTCAATGACCTGACCTGCGAGAATCCACTCCGGGGCATTCATCCCGCGCCCTATGACGGTGATACCCCGCTGGAGATCCGGCAGTGGGTGCGGTCCAACGCCCGCTGGGTCTTCACCAATCCGGACATGCTGCACATCGGCATGCTGCGCTCACATGCACGCTGGGCCAGGCTGCTCCGGCAGCTCACCTACGTCGTGGTCGACGAATGCCACACCTACCGGGGCGTCTTCGGTTCACACGTGGCGCTGGTCCTGCGCAGACTGCGGCGGCTGGCCGCCCGCTACGGGGCGAATCCGGTGTTCGTGCTGTGCTCGGCGACCACCGCCGAACCGGCCGATACGGCCTCGCGGCTCATCGGCGCACCCTGCGTCGCGGTGACCGAGGACGGGTCGCCGCAGGGCTCGCGGACGGTCGCGCTGTGGGAGCCGCCGCTCATCGGCGGCGGCGTGACCGGGGAAAACGGTGCGGCCGTCCGACGTTCGGCCGGTTCCGAGGCGGCCCGGGTGATGGCCGATCTGGTGGCAGAGGGCGCGCGGACGCTCACCTTCGTGCGCTCGCGGGTCGGTGCGGAGTCCATCGCCATGGATACGAGACGCATTTTGGCGGATATAAATGCCGAACTTCCCGGGCGTGTCGCGGCCTACCGCGCGGGGTACCTGGCCGAAGACCGGCGAGCGCTGGAAAACGCCCTGTCAGAGGGGTCTTTGCTGGGCGCCGCCACCACCAACGCCCTCGAACTGGGCGTCGACATCGCCGGGCTCGACGCGGTCGTCGTCGCCGGCTACCCCGGGACGGTGGCCTCGTTCTGGCAGCAGGCCGGGCGCGCCGGGCGGCGGACGCAGGGGTCGCTGGTGCTGCTCATCGCGCGGGACGATCCGCTGGACACCTACCTCGTGCATCATCCGCAGGCACTGCTCGGACGGCCGGTCGAGGCGACCATCACCGACCCGCACAATCCGTACGTACTCGGCCCGCATCTGCTGTGCGCGGCACTGGAACAGCCGCTCACCGATGCCGAGGTACACCACTTCCGGGCCTGGGATCTGCTGTCCGACCTGGCCGCGCGGGGTTTGATCCGGCGCAGGCCGGGGACCGGAAAAGAGGGCACCGCACGCTGGTTCACCACCGCGGACTCCGTGCCGCACGACGAGGTGGACGTGCGCGGCGGCATCGGCGCGGGCATCGCGGTCGTCGACGTGGAGACCGGGCGCATGCTGGGCACCACCGATGCCGGCCGGGCGCCCGCCACCCTGCACGAAGGCGCCGTCCACCTGCATCAGGGCGAGAGTTTCGTGGTCGATGAGCTGGACCTGGAGGAAGGCGTGGCCCTGGTGCGCGCCGAGACGCCGGGCTGGACCACCAGCGCCCGGGCGGTGACCACCATCGACATCGAGGAGATCACCGCCGAACACGAGTACGGGCCGGTCACGACCGCGTTCGCGAAGGTGTTCGTGACCAGGCAGGTCATCGGGTATCTGCGGCGGCTGCCCTCGGGCGAGGTGCTGGACATGATCCCGCTGGAACTGCCCGCGCAGACGCTGCCGACCCGGGCCGTGCTGTACACCGTGACACCGGAACTGCTGGTCAGAGCCGGTATCGATCCCCGGCAGGCCGGGGGTGCGCTGCACGCGGCCGAGCACGCGGCGATCGGGATGCTGCCGCTGGTGGCGACCTGCGACAGGTGGGACATCGGCGGGGTGTCCACCGCCGAGCACGCCGACACCGGACTGCCGACGGTTTTCGTCTACGACGGGCATCCGGGCGGCGCCGGCTTCGCCGAGCGCGGGTTCGCGCGACTGCGGGACTGGCTGTCGGCGACCCTCGCGGCCATCTCGTCCTGCGGGTGCGCGCAGGGCTGCCCGTCCTGCGTCCAGTCCCCGAAGTGCGGAAACGGCAACAATCCGCTGGACAAGGCGGGCGCGGCACGGCTGCTGACCGCGGTGCTGGCCGAGCTGGCCGCAGGTGACGGTCCGACCACCCAACCGTGATCGGACCGTCTCCGGAGCGAGGCCGGAGCATCATCCGACCGATCGGTCCGAGCCCGGGAGCTGGGCGGTATCGGGCGGCAATGCGAGCCCCGGGGGCCGGACCGGGCACGCCGGGGGCCGTAGCCGAATAAAAAGGGATGTGATCCTGTTAACTGAGCGATTGCTCCGTTCGATAATGTCGATCACGCATTTACCTGTGCATTCTTTCCAATCCGACTTCCGGAACGAATTGCAATGCGATCGGCGCCCGCGCTATTCGCCTACCACTTTCATCTAATTTCGACATACACCGACACGCAGTGTGGTCCGCGCCATGCAATTCCTAACCAACCGCTCAGTACGAGATAGTCGACATTGGCGTCCGCTACTCCCTATCGGCGACGGGTCCGGCGCGCGCTTGCGCGCGAACTTCGCGGGTTCCGAGTGGGCCGAGCGCCATTCGCGCTTCGACCACGATGGTCACATCCCACTCGGCCGCCGTGCAGGCCGACAACCGCACGTTCATCCGCCGCGTGATGTCCGCGGCCCGGGCACAGGCCGCCGGGGTCCCCGCGCTCAATTCCGACGCGGCCGCCAGTGCTGCCAGGTCGGCCGCCGACTGCGCGTGGTGCCGGCCCGCGATCGCCACTCCCACCTGCGCCATCAGCAGCGTGAGGGCGAGCAGAGCGAGCAAGGACACACATGCGGCGACGGTCACACCGCCCGCCTCGGAGCGGTGCGCGGGCCGGGATGCCGGCCACCGAGCCCGCGTCCGGCACCGCGCGCCCGCCACACCGGTCATTCGTCCACCTCCCCCGGTTCGCGGGCGGCGACCGCTTCGGCGCGCACCGTGATCGGGAGCAGTGGTGAGCGGGCGCTCACCATCGCGATCACCAGGTCACCGTCCACCCGGACGGTGACCTCCGCGCCCGGGGGCGCGACCCCGCGGGCGACGGGAACGGCCCGCTCGGTGTCGCCGCGGGCGGTGAGCCGGGCGGCTTCCCGCGCGGCGTCGACACAGCGCACCTGCGCGGCGGCCGCCAGCAGGGCGCCCGCGCACAGCACGACCACCGCGACCAGGGCGGTCAGCGCCAACGCGGCCTCCACCGTGGCCATGCCGTGCTCGCCGGTGCTCAGCCGACCGAGGTCTTCAGTGCCTTGTCGATGATCTCGGTCAGCGCGTTCACGATGCTGTCCCCGGTCACGACGCCGTAGAGCACGGCCCCGAAGGCCGCCGCGGCGATCGTCCCGATGGCGTATTCGGCCGTGCTCATGCCGTCCTCGGCGACGGCGAGGCGCAGCAGCCGGTGGCGCAGTTCCCAGCCGAGGTTCCGTGTCGCAGCTCGCATGGTTCTCCCCTTCCTCGTTCCGGCGCGGCGGTTCCGCGCCGGCACAGTCGGTGTTCACAGCAGGCCGCCGCCCAGGACACGGCCCGCCAGGCCGATCACCACCGGCACGATGCCCAGGCAGACGAAGGCGGGCAGGAAGCACAGGCCGAGCGGGCCGCCGATGAGGACGCCCGCTCGTTCGGCGCGCGCGGCGGCCGCGTCCTCGGCCGCCGCGCGCCGCCGCTGCGCCAATTCGGTCACCGCCGTGGCCAATCCGGCGCCCGAGCGCGCGGACCGGCGGGCCATGCGGGCCAGCGCGCCCACCGATTCGTCGGGGCAGCCGGCCGTGGCCTGTTCCCACGCGGTGACCGGATCCGCGCCCAGCGCCAGCAGATCCGCGGCACGGCGCAGGACCGAACCCAGCGGTTCGGGCGCGGTGGGAGCGACCGCCCCGGCGGCGGCAGCGGCGGGCAGCCCGGCGGTGAGGCAGGCCGCGAAAAGGTCCAGCGCGCCCGCTATTTCGAGCGGGTCGACCGGCGCGGACTTCGCCGGACGGGCGGAGCGCTCGCCGGCGAGCATCCGCATCCCACTTCGTCGTCCGGGCTCCGCGGCATTGCGATCGGCGCGAATCCGCAAGGCACGCAGCCGCTGTGCCGGGACCAGGTGACCCGGCACGGTCACCAGCGCGAGAGCGGCGCACAGCAGCGCCGGCGTGAACGCGTTCATCGCAACACCCGCTCGGTGATGGCATCGGTCCAGAGCAGTCCGGCACAGGTGAGCCCGGCGCCCAGTGGCAACAGCCAACTCCCCGCCGCGGTCCCGAACAGCACGCTCAGTGGAGCCGCTCCCATCAACTGCCCCAACCCGATTCCGAGCACCGGCAGCAGCGCCAGCACTCCCGCGGTCGCCCGCGCCCCGGCCAGCGCCGCCCGCGTCCGATCGCGAAATCGCCCGCGCCCCACCAGATCGAGCCGGGTCGCGCCCAGCAGCTCGGCCAGCGCCAGCCCGTGCCGGTCCGCCACCTCCCAGGCCGCCGCGATCCGTGCCAGCTCCGCGGGCACCGCGCTCTCCGCCCGCCGAAATCCCTCCGCCCCGGACCCGCCGAGCCGGCTCCGCGCCGCGCTGACCCCGAACACCCGCCCCACCACCCCGTCGATTTCCTGCGCCGCGACCTCCACCGCCGCGCTCGGGTGCGCCCCGATCCGCAACTCCCCGATCACCGTCTCCAGCCCCTCCAGCACTTTCCCCCGCTCCCGCTCCCGCCGCATCTCCCCCCGCTTCCGCCGCATCCGCACCCCCAAGGTCCCCGCCACCAGCGCCCCGGCCACGAATGCCCCCGGCCCCACCGCGAGCAGCACCACCACCCCCACTCCCCACCCCCCTCGAATCCACCCGCCCCGCACCCCTTTTCGCCCACCCCCGCTCCCCCCGAACACGCCCCCGAACCGCCGCCGCCCACCCGGCCCCGGCAGCACCACCAGCGCCAGCCCCACACACCCCACGGCCAACCCCCACTCCCCAACCTCCGAAACCAACCACCCCACAACCACCACCCCCAACCGAGCCGCCGGTGAGACGACTCCGAGCACCCATGACCACGGACCTCGAATCCACACCCGCTGCTTCGTCGGGCCGCGACCGGCATGAAGGCCATGCGCGAACCGAAACCTCCGACCCCACGCACCCACCGACCCCACGCATCTACCGACCTCTCGCGCCACTGACCTCTAGCGCCCTCTGGCCTCGCTCGTCCTGCACACCCATCTCGTGCCGCTCGATCGATGCCGCGCGTCGATCCACGCGGCACTTCCACCCGGATCGGTGCCGGGGGCGGTGCGGGGCTGGAAGGCCGCCCGATGGGAGTCGCCATAGGGATGCCTGGATTCGGCGACCGAACGCCGTGTCGTTGTTCGCGGAGCGGAGCGTGGAAGGGCTGCCCCGCGGACCGCGGCAGCCGGTGCCCCTCCGAGACCAGGCGACTGTCGCAGCCGGCTCCCTGCGAGACCCGTAGTGGCGAATGACGTGGGTGTAGGAGGTCGATCGAAATCGATCCCGGTCGGGCCGCGTGACACCGAGGCGGCACGCGGACTAGGTACCGGCTTGCCAGCGGTACGGGGATCCGGCACCGTTCGTCCGCGCAGGCGCGGCGACGGGGTTCCATGCGCCCAGCCCGGTCGGTCTCGGTGCCTTCACGTCTCGCCCGTCCCGCGCCGGTCTCGCCGGCTTGGAGGCACACACCCGTCTTCGATCGTCGAGCCGGCGAAGCCGGACCACATCGCGGGGCCACCACGGGCTCACCCAGGACCGAAGTCGTGCGAGGCGAACGGCCCCGGGGCCGAGGGCGGGCGGAGTCATGGTCCGGATTCCCGATCGGGTCGGGGCTTTCGGCAGGGGAAGTGGTCCGGGGCATCGCAGGTGTCGCGGTGCCGGGGGCGTAGCGGGAGAGATCGACGGGGGTTCGGCGGGGAGACGGCCGGATCGCGGGTCGCGGCCGGCGGGTCGTCCGGGGCGGAGACCGAGCCACCCGCGGGGGCATCGGCGAGTTGGTTTGCGGCATCGTGGTTTTCGCAACCCTGCGCTGCGACCGGAGGATTTGGCGTGTAGCCACCGTGACCCGGCTCGTCGGAGTCGACACCGTCGCGCTCGCCCCGTGTGCGGCGGATCTTCCTGTCGGACTCGATGCGATCTCGCGGCCCGGGGTCGCGGGGACCGTGTCGTGGGGCGCTGGAGTCGGTGTGCCGCCCGGGTGCCGACTCGCCTTCCGCGCCGGGATCGAAGCGATGCTGTGCCGCGGGGGCGGCGGGCTCGAGACGGGGAGATCGGAGATGCTCGGGGGCCGGCCCGGTCTGCTGCCCGAACTCGACTTCCCCGACGCACAATTCGATCTCGCCGGGGCGAGGGTGATGACCGGTGGGCCGCTGACGGCGTGCTTGGCCGGCAGGGCGGGGTTCGAGGGGCGGGGGGTGACGATTCGTGGGGAGGTAGGGGATGGGGGTGTCGCAGTCGAGGTGGGGGGCCGGGGGTAGCCCCGGGGGCTGGGTGCGGCGCCATTGGAAGTGCTTGGTGCAGCGCTGGTCTCGGGTGGGGTGGGTCGAATCGGGGTCGGGGGTGGTCATCCGGCGGTCCTTTCATCGAGGAGGGCGGTCAGGGCGGCGGCGGCCGGGGTGGGGCGGGCGTCGGTGGTCCAGGCGGGAACGATGTGGACCCGGCCGTCGGCGGGGGTGATCAGGCCGATTTCGCGGAGGGTGCGCGCGCCGCCGGGGTGGCGGTGGACGTGCAGGACCACCTGGATGGCGGCGGACAGCTGACTGTGCAGCGCCGCCCGGGACATACCGCCCAGGGCGGCAAGGGCTTCCAAGCGCGCGGGGACCTCGCGGGGCGAGTTCGCGTGCACGGTGCCCGCACCGCCGTCATGTCCGGTGTTCAGGGCGGTGAGCAGATCGACGACCTCCGCGCCGCGCACCTCGCCGACGACTATCCGGTCGGGACGCATGCGCAGGGCCTGGCGGACCAGGTCGCGCACCGTCACCTCGCCCGCGGCCTCGACGTTCGGCGGGCGCGCGACGAGCCGGACCACGTGCGGATGCGGCGGGGCCAGTTCGGCGGCGTCCTCCACGCAGATGATGCGTTCGGCGGGATCGACCTCGGCCAGCAGCGCCGACAGCAGCGTGGTTTTTCCCGCACCCGTCCCACCGATGACCAGGAACGCCAGCCGAGCCCGAATGATGCGCCGCAGCAGCGCTTTCGCCTCGGCAGGCACCGCACCCGCGGCGGCCAGCGCGCTCAGGCCCTGGGACGCGGGGCGCAGCACCCGCAGGGACAGGCAGGTGCCGCCGTGCGCGATGGGCGACAGGACCGCGTGCAGGCGGACGCCGAAGGAATTGCCCAGTGCGGCTTCCATTCCGGCGAGCCGGCCGTCGACCCAGGGCTGGGCGTCGTCCAGCCGCCGGCCCGCGGCCAGCGCGAGCCGCTGCGCCAATCTGCGCACGGCCGCCTCGTCGGCGAACCGGACGGACGCGCGGCGCAGGCCGTGACCGCGATCCACCCACACCGCGTCCGGCGCGGTGACGAGCACGTCGGACACCTCCGGATCGTGCAGCAGCGGTTCGAGCGCGCCCGCGCCGGTGAGCTCGGTCTGCAACAACCGCAGCGCACCCAGCAGATCCGTATCACCCAGCACGCCACCGGCTTCCGCTCGAATGGCGGCCGCCACCCGCGCCGGCCCGGGATCCCCCACACCGTCCGCGAGCCGCTCCCGCACCCGATCCAGCAGCTCCGCCGTCACCAGCCCGCTCACCCCCGCTCCCCCGCGTCGCCGTGCCGCGCCGGGGATCGCGTCGCGCCTCGTCGCCGTGCGCCCGAGCCGATGAACCGTGCCCACCGGGCAGCACAGCGCTCCCGCATGCTCGCCCAGCCGAAGAGCACCGCCTCCGCGGCTCGCCACTTCAGGGCCCAGACATCCACCGACCGCAGCCGCGACAGGGCACCGTGCACCCACGCCGCCACACCGGCCGGGCACACTGCCGCCGCGACTCCGCGCATCAGCTGCCGGGCATCCAACGTGGGCAGCACCCGAACGCCGCGGTGCACCCACGCCGCCACACCGGCCATCCCCACTACCACTGCGGCTCTTCGCATCAACCGATCGACATCCACCGAGGGCGACAGCGCCGCGCACACCGTGCGCCGCTCCACCGTCGGCATCGACCTGCGCGATCCCGCCCAGGTCGTCGCCCGCGCCGACGACGTCACCGGCCCCCGAGCGCCGCGGTGTGCACGGGCCGCCACACAGGCGAGGCCCAATGCCGCCGCAGCTCCTGTCAACTGCCGGGCATCCGGCGATGGCAGCCGCCGCACGGCGCACTTCGTCCGCGCGGCGATGCCGGACAGACCCAATACCGTTGCGGCTCTGAACATCAGCCGACGATCCTGCGCCGGACACGATCGCCACTCGGCTGCCTGTACCCGCCCCGCCGATGATCGCAGCCAACGCACCGCGGCGTGCACCCACTCCCGGACCACCGCGAGACCCACCGCCGGTGCGCCGTTCCACGTCAGCTCCCCCGCACCGATGGCCGGAACCCGGTGCATGGCAGCGCATCCCGGGGTGTCCGGGGCGATGGAGCGCAACGCCCCGAGGATGCTGTGCTGCCGCCGTCCGACCCCGAGCGACCGCAGCAGACCGATGACGGCCCGCCGCAACGCGCGGCTCAGCGCGACGACCCGGGCGAACGATGTCGGCGGGAGTTCCCGGGGGTGGTGCAGCTCCAGGACACTCGGCTGGGGCGGCGGGCCGGACTCTCGTATCCAGTTCGACAGCTCGTCGGCCGCGGCCGCCGGAACGGGGCCGGGAACCGCGGGACGCGGCGGAGCCGGGAGGTCTCCGGGAAAGCGGCGCCGGGAACGGTCGCGGAGTTCCGGGCGTTCGGCGATGCTGTTCCACCACGCGGGGGTGGTGGTGACCGCGGCGTGCCGGGCGCGGCGGGTGGAACGGGAAGGGCGCTGCATCAGTGAGCTCCTGTCTGGTGGAGGGCATCGCTTGCGTCGGGGCGCACGGGCGTTCGCGCGGCCGGATCCGCGCGCGCACTCGGAACCGCGGGCGTACGGGCGCGGCGGTCGGGGCGCTCGAGCGCAGCGAGCACTGATTCGGCGGCCAGGCGCAGCGGCCCGCGGCGGCGCAGCGTGAGACCCGTGGATTCCAGGCGGCCCGCCAACCCGGGTTGCGGTGGAACCGCCACCAGGAGCGGCAGTTCCAGTGCCCGCGCCATCTCGCCGGCGCGGAGCCCGCCGGGTGCGGGACCGCGAACCACCAAGGACACCTGGGGATTTCGCGCGGTGAGATGTGCGCCGACGGCTTCGGCGGCCGCGGTGGCGCGCAAGCGGGCCGGGACGAGCAGGATCACCAGATCGGCCGTGTCGAGGATGTGGTCGGCGTGCGGGCCGCGCTCGGTGGAGAGATCGCAGACCACGAGATCGCCCGCGGCGCGCCCGGCTTCCACCACCGCGCGCACGGCGGCGGGCGCGAGTTCGACTGCGGGCGTTGCTCTTCCGCACGAGAGCACGGCCGCGCCCGCGGCGCCCGGTAGCGCCTCGTGCAGCGCGGCGGCCGACACCCGGCCGTTCTCGATCACCAGATCGGGCCAGCGGAGGCCGGGGGTTCGCTCCAGCCCGAGCAGCAGATCCAGCCCGCCGCCGAAGGGCGCGGCATCCACCAGCAGGGTGCGGCCATGCTGCCGCACGGCGGCTGCCAGTGCGACCGCCGCCGCCAGGGTGGACGCGCCCGCGCCGCCGCAGGCTCCGGCGACCGCGATGACCGCACCGTCCCCCGGACCACGCGCGTCGTGTGCCGCGAACGCGGCGATGAGCGCGTCCGCCGCCCGCGGTAGCGAGAGGACCTGTTCGGCACCGACTTCGGTGGCCGCCTGCCATTCCGGCAAACCCGGCTCATCGGCGCTCACCAGGAGAATTCCGGGTCGGCGGGGGCAGCCGGCGGCCGTGCAGCTACGCGCGGCCGCCGCGTCCAGCACGATGACCGAGGCGGCGCTCCAGGCGTGCCGGGCCGGCGGTCCGCCGGGTTCGTCGAGCGGGTGATCGGCCGCGGCCGCGATGCGGCGCACCTCGTCCCGCAGGCGAGCGCCGGAGACGAGCGCCAGGGCCCGGGGCGGAACAGCGGTTCGAGAGTTCATGCAGGTCAGCGTCGCTCGGCGAGCACGTCGCCGAAAGTGCCGAAACCCGGAATGTGGATAACACGCGGCCTGTGGACAAAATCCGAGCCGGAACGACCTGTCCGGAAATAGAGGACGGCCCCAGCCGGGGGGGGAGGAGGCTGGGGCCGTCGGGTTCAGCCCCGGGGGGTCGGGCTGAACGCTACCTGGAACAAGTCCAGGTATCTGCGATACTACACCCAAGCCCCGTCCCGTTTGCAAGTCCGGCGGGCGAGTCTTTTTCCCGCCGTCACGGCCCGGCTTTCGACTGGCAAACTCCGGCAAACGCGGCGTGGACCGGGTCGCCGCACCGGCTCGTCACCCGGGAAACCTATTGTGGACCCCGTGACAGCCGAACGCGGACGAGTCGCCGCCTTCTTCGACCTCGACAAGACGGTGATCGCCAGGTCGAGCGCCTTCGTGTTCAGCAAGCCGCTGATGGATCAGGGCCTGCTCAGCAGGCGCGCGGTGCTGGAGAGCAGCTACGCGCACTTCCTGTTCCTGCTCTCGGGCGCGGACCACGATCAGATGGAACGCATGCGCGAGAACCTGCAGCGCATGTGCGCCGGCTGGGATGTGGACCAGGTGCGCGCGGTGGTGGCCGAGACCCTGCACGACATCGTGGATCCGCTCATCTACGCCGAAGCGGCGGATCTCATTGCCGACCACCACATTCGAGGCCACGACGTGATCATCGTCTCGGCCTCGGGCGCGGAGGTGGTGGCGCCGATCGCCGCCGCGCTGGGCGCCGATCACTACGCGGCCACCCGCATGGTGGTCGAAAACAACAGGTACACAGGCGAAGTCGAGTTCTACTGCTACGGCGAGGGCAAGGTGGAGGCCATCGAAAGCCTTTCCGCCGCATACGGATACGACCTGTCGCGCAGCTACGCCTACTCGGATTCGGTGACCGACGTCCCGATGCTGAGCGCGGTCGGGCACGCCACCGCGGTGAATCCGGATCGCGGATTGCGCCGCGAGGCCGTCGCGCGCGGCTGGCCGATCCTCACCTTCTCCAACCCGGTGTCGCTGTGGGCGCGCATTCCGCAGCCGTCCACCACGACGGTCGCGGCCAGCGTGGCGGTGGGCCTGAGCGCGGTCGCGGCCGGCGCGCTGACCTATCGACTGCTGCGCGGACGGCGCTGACCGGCGGGTCGAATGTGCCCCGAGGGCTTGATGTGAGGGCCGTCACAGAGTAACAATGGACGCACGGAAGGACGGAAGGCCAAGGTCGGATCGGAAGAGAAGGTCCGGACTCCCATCCCACCCTTCCCAGCACGGACACCAGGCACCCACGCGGAGCACGCCGCGACAAGGGCACGAGTAGTTGTGGGCCTGCGTTATCCGCGGTTCCTGTGGCAACGGCCTCGCACCGGCGGGGATGAGCCACATCGGAGCCCGGAGAGCTCGCCGAGGCCGGAACACAACCCGAACAGCACGCTTGGTAACCAGGCGCTCCGTGCTAGCGGGCGGTGAGGTCGCAATCGCGACTACGCCGCCCGCTTCGATGTGCGCACCCGCTCGTCCGAATACGTGGACCCACCCACTTCGATGTGCGCAGCCACCCGCTCCGAGCCCGCGTGCCCCTCTGCCCCGCGCTCACGCACACCGCCCCACATCACTTGCGCGCCACTCATACCCCTGGCGCACACCCGCATTCGCGCGATTCCGCGCTCCCGCTGCCGCGTGGCTAAGCGTCAACCCGGCTGACCCCGGGGATCACGATTTCGCGGCGATGGCCGAGTCGGCGATCGATTTGGCTTCGCGCGCACCGTCTTCGAGCGCGCCGCAGACGAAGATCACCCAGCCACCCACCCCGTCCGCGGTGCCCATGCCGAAGCCGGCGGCCGCGTCCAGGTACGCCTGGCGACGCCGCAACCAGAACACTTCGGGCACGCCGAGGCTGTGCGGGTCAAGGCCGGTGGACACCGCGACGAGCCGGGACGCGGCCCGCGCGACGATGCCGTCGCCGTCGCCGAAGGGCCGCAGGGACAGCAGTTCGCCGTGCACGACGGCGGCGATCACCGGCGCGGGCGCCTTGGTGACCTGGATGGTCTGCACCAGCTGATCGAGTCGTTCGGCCACGCCGCGCACATCGCGGGGCCGGCCCAGGGTCTGCTTGTCCTGCACCATGTCGGCGGCGGCCAGCAGATGCAGCCGGGCCAGGGCCTGCAGCGGCGCGCGTTCCCACACCCGGACCAGCGACTGCAGCGGCTCGCCGTCCAGTGCCTGGCCCACCCGCAGCGCGCCCGCGAGGATGGGGTCCTCGACATTGCCGTCGGCGGGCAGCTCGATGGTGCCGCCCTCGATGGCGGCCGAGGACCGGGCGGCGCGCACCGCGGCCTCGGCGGCGGTGGTCGGCCAGCCGCGCCGGTTCGCCTGGTGCCGATGCACGAAGGCCAGCGCGTCCCGGGCCTTGTCGGCGGCCTCGAGCACACCGGGCAGATCGACGAGGGGCTGCAGCGGATCGGTCACGAAAGACGAGGCTACTGCCGCCCGCACTGTGACCTGCCCCCGCCTCCGCCGCCCCGCGGACCCCCGGCCCGCACGCGGGCCGGCCGCCCTGCACGACCGGATTGAGGCCTATCAGCCCACCGGCAGGTCGCGCCCGGGGATCGCCTCGAGGAGGCGGCGGGTGTACTCGGAAGTGGGATTGTCGAAAACGGCTGCGGTGGGGGCGGATTCGACGACCCGGCCCTGCTGCATCACCACTACGTCGTCGGCGATCTGGCGGACCACGGCCAGGTCGTGGGTGATGAACAGGTAGGACAGGCCCAGCTCGGCCTGGAGTTCGTTGAGCAGGTTCAGGATCTGGGCCTGGACCAGGACGTCGAGCGCAGAGACGGCTTCGTCGCAGATGACCAGGTCGGGTTCGAGGGCGAGGGCGCGGGCGATGGCCACGCGCTGGCGCTGGCCGCCGGACAGCTCGCCCGGGTAGCGGTCGGCGACGCTCGACGGCAGGGCGACCAGTTCGAGAAGTTCGCGCACGCGGGCGATGCGGGTACCCCGGTCCCCGATCTTGTGGGTGCGCAGCGGCTCCTCGATGGTGCGGTGGATGGAGTAGGTGGGATCCAGGGAGCCGTAGGGGTTCTGGAAGACCGGCTGGACACGGCGGCGGAAGGCGCGCGAGTTCTCGGCGAGCTGCCGTTTCAGGTCGACGCCGTCGAAAGTGACCGTGCCGGACGTGGGTTCGAGCAGCCCCAGCGTCAGCTGGGCGACGGTGGTCTTGCCGGAGCCGGATTCGCCGACGAGCGCCGTGGTGGTGCCGCGCCGGACCCGGAAGGAGACATCCTGTGCCGCAGCGTGTTCGGTGTGCTTCCAGGGCACCGAACCGCGCACGCGGTAGCGCTTGGTGAGCCGGTCGGCCACCAGGATGTCCGCGGGCACCTCCCCGTCGGTCACCGCGTCGGCGACGTCCACGGCGAGTTCGCGAACGGCGGCGCGCTCGCGGACCGCCGACACCCGCTGGACGGCCAGCGACGGCGCGGCCTCGACCAGCCTGCGCGTGTACTCGTGCCGCGGATCGCGCAGGATCTCCAGGGCCGGACCGGATTCCACCACCCGCCCGCGATACATGACCACCAGGTGCTCGGCCCGCTCGGCGGCCAGTCCCAGGTCGTGGGTGATGAGCAGGACCGCGGTTCCCAATTCGCGGGTGAGCCCGCCGATGTGGTCCAGGATCTGCCGCTGCACGGTGACGTCCAGCGCGGAGGTGGGCTCGTCCGCGATGAGGAGTTTGGGGCGCGCGGACAACCCGATCGCGATGAGCGCGCGCTGGCGCATCCCGCCGGAGAACTCGTGCGGATACTGGTCGATGCGGCGTTCGGCGTCCGGAATCCCGGCTTCGGCCAGCAGTTCGATGGCGCGCTGCCGGGCGGCGCGACCGTGCGCGACGCCGTTGGCGACCAGCGCCTCCCCGATCTGGAAACCGATCTTCCACACCGGGTCGAGGTTGGACATGGGGTCCTGCGGCACGAATCCGATGCCGTTGCCGCGCACCGCGACCAGCTGCCGCTCGGAGGCCGCGGTCAGCTCCTGCCCGTCGAACACGATGCTGCCCGATTCGACTCGCCCGGCCCCGGGCAGCAGTCCGATGATCGCGTGCGCGGTGGTGGATTTCCCGGATCCGGACTCGCCGACGATGGCCACGGTCTGCCCGGGGTACACCGTCAGATTCACCCCGCGCACCGCCTCGACCCGCCGGTCGCCTTCGCCGAAACAGATGTGCAGGTCCCGTATTTCGAGCAGCGGGGCGGTCATCGGCGCTCCTTCGGGTCGAGCGCGTCGCGCAGGGCGTCGCCGAGCATGATGAAGCCGAGCACGGTCAGCGCGAGCGCGGTGGCCGGATAGAACAGGATGAGCGAGCCCGCGCGCAGCTGCCGCTGCCCGGCGGCGATGTCCGCGCCCCAGGAGACCTCGGTGGGCGGCAGGCCCACGCCCAGGAACGACAGCGTGGCCTCGGTGACGATGAAGACGCCCAGCCAGATGGTGGTGACCACGATGACCGGCCCGAGCGCGTTGGGGATCACGTGCCGCAGCAGCACGCGGAAACGGCCGACCCCGAGCGCGGTCGCGGCCTGCACGTAGTCGTTGCCCTTGGCGGCCAGGACCGAGCCGCGGGCGATGCGGGCCACCTGCGGCCAGGTGAAGGCGGCCAGGATGGCGATGACCATCCAGATGGTGCGCTGTTCGGCCAGCTGCATGATGACGATGGCGGCGAGCATGAGCGGCACGGCGTATACGATCTCCGCGATGCGGGAGATGATCGAATCCAGCGGTCCCCCATAGAATCCCGCGAGCGCGCCGAGCGTGCCGCCGATGCCGAGGAACACAGCGGTGGCCCCGATGCCGGTGAGCACCGAGGCGCGGGCGCCGTAGATCGTGCGGGCGTAGATGTCGCAGCCCTGCAGGTCGTAGCCGAACCAGTGGTCGCGCGAGGGCGGGGCGAGGCTGAAGTCGACGACGCAGTAGCGCGGGTCCTGGCCGGTGAACAGTCCGGGGAAGACCGCGATGAGCAGGACCAGCAGGATCAGGCCGGCGGCCACCAGGAACAGCGGCCGCCTGCGCAGCGACCGCCAGGCCGTTCCCCAGAATCCCGCGGGCGCGCCGGCCGCGGTGTCGACCCGGTCGGTGGCGACCACCTCGACGTCCTCGGGCGGCGCGACCCAGCGTTCCTGCCCGGGCCGGGGTTCGCCCGCCGCCGCGGTCTTCTCGAACATCGGGGGCTCCTGTTCAGGCATAGCGAATCCGCGGGTCGAGGGCGGCGTAGAGCAGGTCCACGATCAGGTTGGTGAGCAGGAAGACGATGATCAGCGCGGTCACGAAGGAGACCACGGTGGGCGCTTCCCCGCGCACGACGGCCTGGTAGAGGGTGCCGCCGACGCCGGGGATGTTGAAGATGCCCTCGGTGACGATGGCCCCGCCCATGAGCGCGCCCAGGTCCGCGCCCAGGAAGGTGACCACGGGGATGAGCGAGTTTCGCAGGATGTGCCCGACGACGACCTGCCGCCGGCCCAGCCCCTTGGCGGTCGCGGTGCGCACGAAGTCGGCGTCCTTGTTCTCGGCGACCGCGTTGCGGGTCAGGCGCAGCACGTAGGCGAACGAGAGCGAGCCCAGCACCAGCGCGGGCACGATCAGCCGGGGCAGGCTCACATCCGAGCCCACGGTGACCGGCGCGATATGCCATTTCACGCCGAACAGGAACTGGGCGAGGAAGCCGACCACGAAGATCGGCATGGCGATGACGACGAGGCTGACCACCAGCATGGTGGAGTCGAACCACCCGCCGCGGCGCAGCCCGGCGATCACGCCGAACACGATGCCGAACACGGCCTCGAAGAACACCGCGAGCAGCGCGAGCCGGAACGTGATCGGGAAGGCGTGCGCCAGGACGTCTTTCACCGGCCGACCGGAATACGAGGTGCCGAGGTCGAGGGTGAAGATGCCCTTCAGATAGTGCGCGTACTGCTGCCAGAAGCCCCGATCGAGCCCGTATTGCTCGCGCAGCTGCGCTTCCAGGGCGGGGGTGAGGGTGCGCTGTCCGGCCAGCGCGGTCACCGAACCGCCGCTGACCTTCCAGATCAGGTAGTAGACGAGCAGGGTCGCGCCGAAGAAGACGGGGATCATCTGCAGCAGCCGCCGCACTATGTACCAGGCCACGCGTTTCCTTTCCTCGGTGCGGCACAACCGTTCTCGGCGCCGGGTGAGTCCACTGCCCCGGCAACTCCCCCGCCGGTCATCGCAGTTCGAGGTTCTCGTAGTCGGGCAGTCCGTTCCACGCCATGGTCGCCCCGGTGAGCCGTTTGGAGTACCCGGCGGAGTTGATGTAGTCGAAGACCGGGATGGCGGGCAGGTCCCGCAGCAGCAGCGACTGCGCCTGCCCGGCGAGCCGCCAGGATTCGGGTTCGGTGGCGGCGGCTTCGGCGGCCGCTATGAGCCGGTCGAACTCGGGGTTCCGGTAGTCGATGTCGTTGCTCTCGGAGGTGGACAGGAAGCTGGGTTCGAGGAACTGCAGCATGGTGGGGTAGTCGCCCTGCCAGCCGAATCGGAACGCCTTGCCGACGGTGCGGGCCACCACCTGATCGCGCAGCTGTTTGAAGGTCGGGTACGCGGCGCCGACCGCGTCGATGCCCAGGGTGTTGCGAATGCTGTTGGCCATGGCGTCGATCCAGGACTGGTGGCCGCCGTCGGCGTTGTACGCGATCTCGAATCGCCCGCCCCAGGGCGCGATCTCGTCGGCGCGGGCCCAGAGGCGGCGGGCCTGGTCGGGGTTGTAGTCCAGGTTCGCCGAGTTGGGCAGGTCCGGGTCGAAGCCCGGCAGGGCCCGGGAGGTGAAGTCGCGCGCGGGAATTCGCGTGCCCCGGAAGATCTTCTCGCCGATCTGCGCCCGGTCGATGGCCATGGAGATGGCCTGGCGGCGCAGGCGGCCCTCCTCACCGGTGAAGTGCGGGAGGTTGCCCTGCATGCCGATCCACTGCGCCTGCGCGGTCGGTCCCTCGATGGCCCGGTCGCCCAGATCCTTCCGGTACACCGCGATGGCGCTGTCCGGGATGGTGTCGAGCAGATCCAGATTATCGGCCAGCAGATCGGAGTAGGCGGCGTCGAAGTTGGAGTAGAACACGAAGGTCAGGCCCTCGTTGCGCGGCGGGCGGCCGCCCCGGTAGCTCTCGTTGGGCACCAGGGTGAGCTGGACGTCGTGTTGCCAGGCGTCCGCGGCGGCGAACCGGTAGGGGCCGTTGCCGACGGGGTGCTGCCCGAACGCCTTCATGTCCGCGTAGGCGCTCGCGGGCAGCGGATAGAACGGTGCGTAGGCCAGCCGGGTGCGGAAGTCGATGGTGGGCGCGATCAGATCGACCGTGAAGGTGAGGTCGTCGATGATCTTCAGACCCGACATGGTCTGCGCGCGTGGCGGATCCGCCTGCACGTCGGCGAAGCCCACGATGGGCCCGTAGGTGTAGCTCTGCAGCTGGGCGTTGGTGACGAGCGCGCCGTAGTTCCAGGCGTCCACGAAAGACCGTGCCGTGACCCGGGATCCGTCGCTGAAGGTCCATCCGTCGTGCAGTCGGATGACGAAGTGCTGCTGATCGGTGGTCTCGATGCGCTCGGCGACCTCGTCGTGCAGGACGCCGCGATTGTCGATGTAGCGCAGGCCCGCGAAGAGCCGGTCCACGATCCGCCCGCCGCCGTTCTCGTTCGTGTTCGACGGGATCAGCGAGTTCTGCGGTTCGGAGCCGTTGACGGCGATGGTGTCGCCGTAGACCGGTGCGACCGCGCCGCCGGACAGGGCGATCGCGAGCAGCGCGAGTACCGCGACCAGTACCACCGCGGCCTGGCGGGCCGCCGAATACCTCAGGTCCACGAGCGCCCCGTTCGTTCATGAAATCCGCGTTCATGATTCGTGCATGAGAACCCAGCAAAGCTAGGTGCAGACCCTAGCCCGCGGCGGCGCACTCCGCAGGAGACCGGGCCGCCCTGGCCGAAAACCCCGGCTCGGCGCGCCCGCCGGGAGTGAATGTCCTCACCTTCCGGCGAGTGGGATCGGAGGGGATCGGCGGTCCCGGCGCACGTCACACTCCGATACTGTCGAACGTGGCCGCGGTCACCCCGGGGCAAGTATTTCCTGCACAGCAGGGCACGCGAGGGAAGAAGAGACGAGATGACCGAAACCACCGCCGATCACCCGGACGTCTATCCGCCGAGTGCCGAGTTCGCCGCCGCGGCCAACGCCGACGGCGCGCTCTACGAGCGGGCCGCCGCGGATCGCGAGGGCTTCTGGGCCGAACAGGCCGGCCGTCTGCACTGGGCCGAGCCGTGGACGCGGGTCCTGGACTGGGACGACGCGCCCTTCGCCAAGTGGTTCGTCGGCGGCAAGCTGAACGTCGCCTACAACTGTGTGGACCGGCACGTGCTGGACGGGCACGGCGAGCAGGTCGCCATCCACTGGGAGGGCGAGCCCGGCGATTCGCGCGACATCACCTACGCGGATCTGCTGGCCGAGGTGTCGCGGGCCGCCAACTACCTCACCGAGCTGGGTCTGACCGCCGGTGACCGGGTCGCCATCTACATGCCCATGGTCCCCGAGGCCATCGTGTCCATGCTGGCGTGCGCGCGGCTGGGTCTGACGCATTCGGTCGTCTTCGCGGGCTTCTCCCCCGGCGCGTTGCGCCAGCGGGTCGACGACGCCGCCGCGCGACTGGTCATCACCACCGACGGGCAGTGGCGGCGCGGTAAGGCCGCGCCGTTGAAGGAAGCCGTGGATGAGGCTCTGGCCGAGGGTGATTCGACCGTCGAGCACGTACTCGTGGTGCGGCGCACCGGGATCGAGACGCCGTGGACGCAGGGCCGGGATCTGTGGTGGGACGAGACCGTCGCACACGCGTCGCCCGAGCACGAGGCGCAGGCGTTCGATGCCGAGCACCCGCTGTTCATCCTGTACACCTCCGGCACGACCGGTAAGCCCAAGGGCATCCTGCACACCTCGG
>NZ_JBEXUS010000114.1:0-25630 GCF_040614455.1 Nocardia sp. NPDC005978 | reverse complement strand
GGTCCCGGATCGCCGCACGCCGGGGGCGATCCGGGTGGGGTGGCTCAGGCGCGGTCGCGCAGGAACTTCAGCGCCTCGTCCGCGTGCACGTTGGCGCGCAGTTCGCTGGTGATCACCTTGGCGACGGTGCGGTCCGGATCGATGACGAAGGTGGTGCGCTTGACCGGAACAATCGCACCCAGCAGGCCGCGCTTGACGCCGAATTCGGCGGCGACCTTCGCACCCGGATCGGACAGCACCGGGTAGCTCAGCGACTGCCGCTCGGCGAAGCCGGACTGCACCTCCACCGAGTCGGAGCTGATCCCGACGCAGGACGCGCCCAGATTCTTGAATTCGCCTGCCAGATCCCGGAAGTGGCACGCCTCGGCGGTGCACACCGGGGTGTTGGCGGCGGGGTAGAAGAACAGCACGACCGGTCCGTTCGCGAGGAGCGCGTCGAGGGTCTGGAGTGTGCCGGACTGATCGGGAAGTTCGAAGTTCGGTGCGAGCTGGCCTGCCTTCATGGGCAGGAGATTACGGGATGCGGCGCGAACGCGAATCGGCCCGCGCACGGACCGGTCTCACCTGATCCGTGCACGGGCCGAACCCCGAATGGGAAAAACTGTCGGCGAACCGCCGAAATCGAGCACACCCGGCGGGCCGGGCCACACCTGTCCGCGACGTCGGTGCACGCACGCGGCTAGACGCCGATGAGCGCGGCGACCTCCGGGTTCTTGATGTCCATGACATCGAGGATGCCGTGCGCCCGCAGGAAGGGCTTGAGCTCGCGAATCCGATCGGTGTGCTCGGCGTACTCGTCCGGGAAGCTGCGCGGATCGAGCGCCTCCAGGGCCTTGACGTACGTCACGAACGACGCGATGGCGCTGTACTTGCCACCGCCGTTGTTCATATTCATCATGCGCGGAACCTGGCCGGGCATCGAGCCCTGACCGGGGGCTGCATGCCGGGGACCCTCCGGAGCGACCGGTTGCGAGGGGTACATCTGTGTTGAACTCCTCTCGATGGGACATCGCGTGGCGCTCTCTCCGCTGTCCGAGGAGCAGATTGCCGCGAGGTTGGTGTTGACCGCATCGAGTATTCGCGGCGGAGCACACCAAGGCTGTGTCTCAATTTGCCTACGCTTCGCTGAGCCCGCCGGCGGCCCGTCGCGCGCGGGTGGTGCGCGAACCCGGTGCGGGGCGCGCCGGCCGATTCGGTGCCTGGAATGATGGGTGCATGTCCGGCGTGTCGAATAGCACCACTTCCCGTGAACAGTTCCGTCTGCTCGCCGCCGATCACCGGGTCGTCCCGGTGATTCGAAAGGTGTTGGCGGACTCGGAGACTCCGCTCTCGGCCTACCGCAAACTGGCGGCCGACCGGGCGGGGACGTTCCTGCTGGAATCGGCGGAGAACGGGCGCTCGTGGTCGCGCTGGTCGTTCATCGGCGCGGGCAGCCCGACCGCCCTGAGCGTGGTGGACGGGGAGGCGGCCTGGCTGGGGCAGTCGCCGGCCGACGCGCCCGCCGGTGGTGATCCGCTGCTCGCGCTGCGAGAAACCCTGCGGCTCTTGCAGACCGAGCGCGTGCCCGGGCTGCCGCCGCTGACCGGCGGCATGGTCGGCTACCTCGGCTACGACGCGGTGCGCCGCATGGAACGCCTGCCCGTGCTGGCCACCGACGACCTGGAACTGCCCGAGATGGTGCTGTTGCTGGCCACCGATCTGGCCGCCTTCGACCATCATGAGGGCGCGATCACGCTCATCGCCAACGCCGTGAACTGGAACGGCACCGACGACCACGTCGACGAGGCGTACGACGACGCGGTGGCCCGCCTGGACCGCATGACCGCCGACCTGGCCGCGCCCGCGGACTCCACCGTCTCGGTGTTCGACAGCCCGGAGCCGAACTTCCGCCGCCAGCGGACCTCCGCGGAGTTCGGCGCGGGCGTGCGCCGCCTGATCAAGGAGATCGAGGCGGGTGAGGCCTTCCAGGTGGTGCTGTCCCAGCGCTTCGAAATGGAGTACGGCGGCACCGCGATCGACCTCTACCGGATGCTGCGCGCCTCGAATCCGAGCCCGTACATGTACCTCATGCACATCCCGGACGGTTCCGGCGGCACCGCCTTCTCCATCGTCGGCTCGAGCCCCGAATCGCTGGTCACCGTGAAAGACGGTGTGGCCACCACCCACCCCATCGCGGGCACCCGGTGGCGCGGGACCACCGAGGAGGACGACCTGCTGCTCGAGAAGGATCTGCTCGCGGACGAGAAGGAGAACGCCGAGCACCTCATGCTCGTCGATCTGGGCCGCAACGATCTGGGCCGGGTCTGCGAGCCGGGCACCGTGCGCGTCACCGAGTACCGGCACATCGAGCGCTACAGCCACGTCATGCACCTGGTCTCCACCGTCTCGGGCCGCCTGGCCCCGGGTAAGGCCGCCCTGGACGCGGTCAACGCCTGCTTCCCGGCGGGCACCCTCTCGGGCGCGCCCAAGGTGCGGGCGATGGAACTGATCGAGGAGCTCGAGCCCACCCGCCGCGGCATCTACGGCGGCGTGGTCGGCTATCTCGATTTCGCCGGTGACGCCGACACCGCGATCTGCATCCGCACCGCGCTGCTCAAGAACGGCACCGCGTACGTGCAGGCGGGCGCGGGCGTGGTCGCGGACTCCGATCCGGACTACGAAGACGTCGAGTCCCGCAACAAGGCGATGGCCGTGCTCAAGGCGATCGCCGCGGCCGGGACCGTGCGCGCCTATCGCCCGGACGGGGCCGGCCGATGACCGACGCCGAGCCCGAACCGGGGAAGGCCCGGAGCAAGCCGATCGGCGCGGTTGTTTTGCTCGCGCTCGCCGCGGGGTTGCTGTGGGCGTCCTCCCGGATGACCTGGGTCTCGCTCGAGGTCACCAGTGAACTCGGCGAACCGCGCACCATCGATCTCGACGGCGGCACCTGGTTCGGCGCGCTGACCCCCTTGGCGCTGGTGCTGGTCGCCACCATCGCGGCCGTCTTCGCCGCGCGCGGCTGGCTGCGCCGGGCCCTGGGCGCGGTGGTCGCGGTGCTCGCCGCGGTGGCCGCGGTCCCGGCGTACGCGCTGCTGCAGGGCGAAGGCCGCACGGCCGAGCGGGCCGGGCAACTGGCCGGCCTGCGGGACTGGGAGCACGCCGGATCGGTGCAGACCGGCACCCTGCCCGCGGTGCTGACCCTGCTCGGCGCGGTGGCCGCGTTCGGCGCCGGCGTGCTGCTCGCGCGCATGCCCGCGGAGTCCGCGCAGCTGTCGGGCAAGTACGATAATCCGGTCTTCCGCAAGTCCGAGGCGGCCGAACGCGTCGCCGAGCACCAGGCCGAAACGCGGGCCGCGGAATCCACGTCACAGGACCCCGCCGACGCCACCCTGTCGGGCCGAGTGCTGTGGGACGCCCTGGACGCGGGCACCGATCCCACCGACGACGACGGCAATACCGCTGCCGCGCACCGGGATCCGGGCACCCCCGGCGACGGTCACAAACCGCGCTGAGCAGGAAGCTCGACCACCGTCGGCCTCCGTTCCAGACCCGCCGTCAGCGGCGGAAACATAGCCATTTACTCTTTATCAGCATCGGTGAGACAGCGCCTGGGGGGATTCTCAGGCAGCAAGTCCGTCTCCCCAGAAAGGATTCGAGCCAGATGACGGTACTCGACTCGATTCTCGACGGGGTCCGCGCGGATGTGGCCGCTCGGGAAGCCCTCCTGGACTTCCAGGCAGTGAAGAAGGCCGCAGCCGCGGCGAAGTCCCCGCGCGACGCCAAGGCGGCGCTGCACGAAGACGGCATCGGTGTCATCGCCGAGGTCAAGCGGGCTTCCCCGTCCAAGGGCGAACTGGCCAATATCCCGGACCCGGCCGTACTGGCCCGCGCGTACGAGGACGGCGGTGCGCGCATCATCAGCGTGCTGACCGAACAGCGCCGCTTCAACGGCTCGCTGGCCGATCTGGACGCCGTCCGCACGGCCGTGGACATTCCGGTCCTGCGCAAGGATTTCATCGTGGGCCCGTACCAGATTCACGAGGCCCGCGCGCACGGCGCCGACGTGATTCTGCTGATCGTGGCGGCGCTGTCGCAGGACGTGCTGTCCGCGCTCATCGACCGCACCGAATCGCTCGGCATGACCGCGCTGGTCGAGGTGCACACCGAGGAGGAGGCGGACCGGGCCCTCGAGGCCGGCGCCACCGTGATCGGTGTGAACGCCCGCAATCTCAAGACCCTGGAAGTGGACCGGGATGTGTTCGCGCGCATCGCCCCCGGCCTGCCCAGCGACGTGATCCGCATTGCCGAGTCCGGCATTCGCGGCACCGCGGATCTACTGGCCTACGCCGGTGCGGGCGCGGACGCCGTGCTCGTCGGCGAGGGCCTGGTCACCAGCGGCGACCCGCGCGCGGCCGTGGCCGAACTGGTCACCGCCGGTACCCATCCTTCCTGCCCGAAACCGGTTCGCCGGGGACGGTGAAAGAGCCGATGACGCAAATCGACGATCTGGGTAAGAACACGCTCGACCAGCCGAAGGCCAGTGACGGCGTCGCGCACAAGAGCAACCACGAGCCCGATCAGGGCGGTCATTTCGGCGTGTACGGCGGCCGGCATGTGCCCGAGGCGCTCATGGCCGTGATCGAAGAGGTCACCGCCGAGTACGACAAGGTGCGGATCGACCCCAACTTCCTGAACGAGCTGGACCGGCTGCAGCGCGACTACACCGGGCGGCCCTCGCCGGTGTTCGAGTGCGCCAATCTCGCGCAGTACGCGGGCGGCGCCCGCATCGTGCTCAAGCGGGAAGACCTGAACCACACCGGATCTCACAAGATCAACAACGTGCTGGGGCAGGCCCTGCTGGCCAAGCGCATGGGCAAGACCCGCGTCATCGCCGAGACCGGAGCGGGCCAGCACGGCGTCGCCACCGCCACCGCGTGCGCGCTGCTCGGCCTGGAATGCGTCATCTACATGGGCGCGGTCGACACCGCCCGGCAGGCGCTGAACGTGGCCCGCATGCGGCTGCTCGGCGCCGAAGTCGTCAGTGTGACAACGGGTTCGCAGACCCTCAAGGACGCGATCAACGAGGCGCTGCGGGACTGGGTCACCAACGCCGATCGCACCTACTACTGCTTCGGCACCGCCGCGGGCCCGCACCCGTTCCCGCTCATGGTGCGCGATTTCCAGCGCATCGTCGGCATGGAGGCGCGCAAGCAGATCCAGGCGCTCACCGGCCGCCTGCCCGACGCGGTGACCGCCTGTGTCGGAGGCGGTTCCAACGCGATCGGCATCTTCCACCCCTTCATCGACGACGCGGGCGTGCGCCTGATCGGTTACGAGGCGGCCGGCGACGGCGTCGAAACCGGCAGGCACGCGGCCACTTTCGCAGGCGGCCGGCCCGGCGCCTTCCAGGGCGCGTACTCGTACCTGCTGCAGGACGAGGACGGCCAGACCATCGAATCGCATTCCATCTCCGCGGGTTTGGACTACCCGGGCGTCGGCCCGGAGCACGCCCACCTCAAGGACATCGGCCGCGCCGAGTACGAGCCGGTCACCGATGCCGAGGCGATGGACGCGCTCATGCTGCTGAGCCGCACCGAGGGCATCATCCCGGCCATCGAGTCGGCGCACGCGGTGGCGGGTTCGCTGCGGCTCGGCAAGCAGCTCGGCCCCGGCGCGATCATCCTGGTGAACCTGTCCGGTCGCGGTGACAAGGATATGGACACCGCCGCCCGCTGGTTCGGGCTCTTCGACGACAACCTCTCCGAAGACCCAGCCGAGAATGCCGCGCAGGAGAACGCCCAGTGAGCCAGCAGTCCCGTCTCGCCAACACCTTCGCCGCCTGCCGCGAGGAGAATCGCGCGGCGCTGATCGGCTATCTGCCGGCCGGGTACCCGGATCTGCAGGGCTCCATCGACACCTGCGTCGCGATGGTCGAATCCGGTTGCGACATCATCGAAGTCGGCGTCGCCTACTCCGATCCGGTGATGGACGGCCCGACCATCCAGGTCGCCGCCGAACAGGCGCTGCGCGGCGGCGTGCGGGTCCGCGACGTGTTCAAGGTCGTGCAGGCCATCAGTGACGCCGGCGGCAAGGCCGTGGTCATGGCGTACTGGAATCCGGTGCTGCAGTACGGTGTCGACTCCTTCGCGCGCGATCTCGCGGGTGCGGGCGGCTGCGGGCTCATCACCCCGAATCTGATCCCGGAAGAGGCCGACGACTGGTTCATCGCCTCCTCCACCTACAACCTGGACCGCATCTTCCTGGTCGCGCCGTCCTCCACCGAGGAGCGTCTGGTCAAGACGCTCGAGGCGTCGCGCGGATTCATCTACGCGGCCTCGACCATGGGCGTCACCGGCGCCCGCGACGCGGTCTCGGACATGGCGCCCGCGCTGTGCGCCCGGGTGCGCGCGCACTCGGACATCCCGATCGGCGTGGGCCTGGGTGTGCGCAACGGCGCGCAGGCCGCGGAGATCGCCGCCTACGCGGACGGCGTCATCGTGGGCTCGGCGCTGGTCAGCGCCGCGGGCGAGAGCCTGGCCGCGGTACGGACACTGACCGAGGAGCTGGCGCTGGGCGTACGCTCCGCCCCCATCGCCTCCTAGTAACGAAGCGAGAACGGCAGGGCGCGTATCGAACTCGGTACGCGTCCCGTTCTGTATTACCGGGCATGGCTGTGCTGGCGCGCATTCGGCGCTCGATGACGGGGTGGGACAGGACCACCGTGCTGATGGTTCTCGCCCGGGTGGCGGCGATCGCGGTGATCTTCGGGGTCGGGCGGTTCGCCGTGCCGGTGCTCTGGTGGGGCGAGACGGTCCGCATACCGGTGCTGATCCTGATCACCCTCGGTGTCTTCGGCATCATGAACATGATCTCCGACCTCGGGCAGCGGCGGCGCGCGGAAGCTGCCGGGCGTTCCGAGTAGCCGAGCCGATCACTCTGTTCGGCCGCATGTCGGCGGCGCGTAACCCGGGGGAGCGGGTAGTTCGATCGATTCCAGTACGGTGGGCGCGTGACCATACGAGCCCTGGCCGATCGACTTCCGGCCTCCGACGTGCTGGCCTACATCCCCAGTCCGCCCCGCGGCGTCTGGGATATCGGTGGATTCCCACTGCGCGCGTACGCCCTGTGCATCATCATCGGCATCATCGCCGCCATCTGGTGGGGTGAGAAGCGGTGGCAGCAGCGCGGCGGGCAGCAGGGCATGGTGCTGGACGTGGCCATGTTCGCGGTGCCGTTCGGCCTCATCGGCGGCCGGCTCTATCACGTGGCCACCGACTGGCAGAAGTACTTCGGCGAGAACGGCCATCCGATCGACGCCCTCAAGATCTGGGAGGGCGGCCTCGGCATCTGGGGTGCGGTGCTGCTGGGCGGCATCGGCGCCTGGATCGGCTGCCGCATCTACCGGATTCCGTTGCCCGCCTTCGCCGATGCCGTCGCGCCCGGCGTGCTGCTGGCCCAGGCCATCGGCAGACTCGGCAACTACTTCAATCAGGAGCTCTACGGCCGCGAGACCACCGTGCCGTGGGGCCTGGAGATCTACGAGCGTTTCGACGGGATCGTCCCGGACATGATGAACGGCACCTCGAGCGGTGTGGTCATCAAGGTCGTGCAGCCCACCTTCCTGTACGAGATGGTGTGGAACCTGCTGGGTGTGGCGGTGCTGGTCTACATCGATCGCAAGTTCCGGATCGGGCACGGCCGGTTGTTCGCGCTGTACGTGGCCATCTACTGCTTCGGCCGGTTCTTCGTGGAGCTGCTGCGCGACGACGAGGCCACCCACATCGCGGGTATCCGCATCAACACCTTCACCTCGGTGATCGTCTTCGTCGGCGCCGTCGCCTACGTCGTGCTCGCGACCAAGGGCCGCGAGACCGCGGATCAGATGCGCGCAGAGGTCATCCGGCCGTGGCCGTGGGAGTTCGCGAAGCTGCGGGCATACGGTGCGGGCCCGGCCGAGGCGGTCGTGCTCGGCAAGGATACGGCTCTGGGCAAGGACGCCACCCCGGCCGTGGACGCCGAGGACACCGAGCCCGAATCCGCTACCGACGGCAACGAATCAGCGATCGAGCGCGATAAATCTTCCGAATCCGGTAGTTCCACACCGGCGGTCGAGGTAGAGGCGGCGAAAACGGCCGACTCAGGCAAGAATGACTCCTGACCATCGGGTAGTGGAAGCTGCACGGGGGTTCAGCAAGGGGGCGCAGTGCCCGTGATTCAGGAGGATTGCCAGTGACCGATCCATTCGCCAAGCAGCCCGAGCAGGGTGGCCCGCAGTACGGGCAGCCCGGCACGGGCCCGCAGTACGGGCAGCAGCCCCAGCCCGATTACGGCCAGCAGCAGCCGGGCTACGGTCAGCAGCCGGGGTACGGCCAGCAACCGCAGCCGCAGTACGGTCAGCAGCCGGGTTACGGTGCGCCGCAGCCGGGTTACGGTCAGCCCGCCCCCTACGGCCAGCCCTACGGCGCCGATCCCGAGGCCCCGTACGGCCGCGACGTGTACGGCGTGCCGTACTCGGACAAGTCCAAGCTGACCGCGGGTCTGCTGCAGCTGCTCATCGGCACCCTGGGCATCGGCCGCTTCTACCTGGGCTACACCACCATCGGTGTGCTGCAGCTGATCACCTGCGGTGGCTTCGGAGTCTGGGCGCTGATCGACGGCATTCTCATCCTCACCGGCAAGGTGCCGGACCCGCAGGGCCGTCCGCTCAAGGATTGACGCGCGCCGCTCCGGGGCCGGGCACTTGCCCCGGAGCGTCACCACCCGGCCTTTAAACTCAGCACGATGGCTACTGTCCCGGCTGGTCGGTTTCGGGCGTACCCTTTGTCGGTTACTGGTCGGTTGTTGGTTCGAGAGAGGTTGTCCACCCGTGCGCCGTAAGCTGTTCGCCGCCGTGCTCGCCGTTGCCGCCACCGCCGCGCTCACCGCGTGCGGGAGCGGTGACGACCCGAACGTCCTGAAGATCGGCACCGAGGGCACCTACTCCCCGTTCAGCTTCCAGGACGGCGGCAAGCTCACCGGGTACGACATCGACGTCGCCGAGGCGGTGGCCGGCAAGCTCGGCCGCACGGTGGAATTCGTCCAGGCCCCGTGGGATTCGCTGTTCGCGGGCCTGGAATCCAAGCGCTTCGATCTCGTCGCCAATCAGGTGAGCGTGAATCCCGAACGCAGCCAGAAGTATTCGCTCTCGCAGCCGTACACCACCTCCGACGGCGTGATCGTCACCAAGAGTGACAACTCCGCGATCACCGGCCTGCCGAATCTCCCGGGCAAGACCTGCGCGCAGTCGGTGACCAGCAACTGGAACAAGGTCGCCGAGGGCGCGGGCTGCAAGGTCGAGGGCGTGCCCGGTTTCGTCGAGGCCATCACCCTGCTCAAGCAGGGGCGCGTGGACGCCACCGTCAACGACAATCTCGCCTACAACGAGTACGTCAAGACCAAGAACGACACCAGCGTCAAGATCGCGGGCAAGACCGGCGAGACCACCAAGCAGGCGTTCGCCGCCCGCAAGGACGACCAGGCGCTGACCGATCAGATCAACAAGGCACTCGACGAACTGCGTGCCGACGGCACGCTGGCGAAGATCTCGGACAAGTACTTCGGTGTGGACGTGAGCAAGTAGCGGGAACCGCGGCCGGACGACGCGCGTAATGGACGCCTCCACCTGGGAGCTCATCCGGGCCAATCTGTGGCCCATGTTCGAGGCCACGATCAGCAAGACGCTGCCGCTGACCGCGATCAGTTTCAGCGCCGGCCTGGTGCTGGCGCTGTTCGTGGCGCTGGCCCGGATGTCGAAGTACCGGTTGCTGTCCGGCGCGGCGCGTTTCTACATCTCGATCATTCGCGGCACGCCGCTGCTGCTGCAGCTGTTCCTGATCTTCTACGGTTTGCCCGGGTTCGGCATCACCTTCGATCCGTTCCCGGCGGCCGTGCTGGCGTTCACCCTCAATGTCGGCGGCTACGCGGCGGAAATCATTCGCGCGTCGATACTCTCGGTCGCACACGGGCAGTGGGAGGCCGCCTATTCGGTCGGCATGACCTACTGGCAGACGCTGGGCACGATCATCCTGCCGCAGGGCGCGCGCATCGCGGTGCCGCCGCTGTCGAACACCCTCATCTCACTGGTGAAGGACACTTCGCTGGCCTCGACGGTGCTGGTAACCGAGCTCTTCCGCACCGCCCAGCTGGCCGCCGCCCCGAGCTTCAGCGTCTTCGAGCTCTACACCGTCGCCGCGCTCTACTACTGGGTGATCTGCCTGATCCTGGGCTTCGGGCAGACCCACCTCGAGACCCGGCTGGCCCGTCACGTCGCGCGCTGACCGGCAGTTAGCCAGAAGGCTGCGCGTCGGGCAGGGAAACACTGTGTGCCCGTTCAGCGGGACGATATGCACAGGACTAGGGTTGTGGGTGTGATGCGACGAACGAAGATTGTGTGCACACTCGGGCCCGCTGTGTCCTCCGAGGACCGGATTCGTGAACTCGTCGAGAGCGGTATGGACGTGGCGCGGCTGAACTTCAGCCATGGCGAACACTCCGACCACGCCGAGAACTACAAGAAGGTACGAGCGGCCAGTGATCTGCTCGGACGCGCGGTCGGCATCCTGGCCGATCTGCAGGGTCCCAAGATCCGGCTCGGCCGTTTCATCGAGGGCAAGACCGTCTGGGCGACGGGTGAAGAAGTCCGGATTACCGTCGAGGACGTGGACGGCACCCACGACCGCGTCTCGACCACCTACAAGCAGCTCGCACAGGACGCCAAGGCCGGCGACCGCCTGCTCGTCGACGACGGCAAGATCGGTATGACCGTGCTGCGCGTCGAGGGCAACGACGTCATCTGCCGGGTCACCGAGGGCGGCCCCGTCTCGAACAACAAGGGCGTGTCACTGCCCGGTATGGATGTCTCGGTTCCGGCGTTGTCGGAGAAGGACATCGAGGATCTCGAGTTCGCGCTGAACCTGGGCGTGGACTTCATCGCGCTGTCCTTCGTGCGCTCGCCGTCCGATGTCGAGCTGGTGCACGAGATCATGGATCGGGTGGGCCGCCGGGTTCCGGTCATCGGCAAGCTCGAAAAGCCCGAGGCCATCGACAATTTGGAGGCCATCGTGCTGGCCTTCGACGCGGTGATGGTGGCGCGCGGTGACCTCGGCGTGGAGCTGCCGCTCGAGCAGGTTCCGCTGGTGCAGAAGCGTGCGATCCAGATGGCGCGTGAGAACGCCAAGCCGGTCATCGTGGCCACCCAGATGCTGGAATCGATGATCACCAATTCGCGCCCGACCCGCGCCGAGGCCAGTGACGTGGCCAACGCGGTGCTCGACGGCGCGGACGCCGTCATGCTCTCGGGCGAGACCTCGGTCGGCGACTACCCGATCGAGACCGTGCGCACCATGGCCCGCATCGTGCACGCGGTGGAGAGCGAGTCCTCCACGCGGGTGCCGCCGCTGACCCACGTCCCGCGCACCAAGCGCGGCGTCATCTCCTACGCGGCCCGCGATATCGGCGAGCGGCTCAACGCCAAGGCCCTGGTCGCGTTCACCCAGTCCGGCGACACCGTGCGCCGCCTGGCGCGCCTGCACACCCCGCTGCCGCTGCTGGCCTTCACCCCGAACGCGGTGATCCGTTCGCAACTGGCCTTGACGTGGGGTGTGGAAACGTTCATCGTTCCTCCGGTGGGTTCGACCGACGAGATGATTCACCAGGTCGACAACGCGCTGTTGTCGATCGGCCGCTACAAGAAGGGCGATCTGGTGGTCATCGTGGCGGGCTCCCCGCCGGGTACGGTCGGGTCCACGAACATGATTCACGTGCACCGTATCGGTGAGGAGGACCACTAGGTGAGTGCGTCGCTAGGCGAAACCGTCGACGGGGCAGCGGATTCGGTGAATCCCGGCCCCCCGTCCGACGATCTGCGGGTGCTGCTGGACGTGCTCGATCTCGAGGAGCACGGGCCCGACATCTTCATCGGAAAGCATCCCGAGAAGGTGTGGAGCCGGACCTTCGGCGGCCAGTTGGTCGCGCAGGCGATGGTCGCCGCCGGCCGCACCGTGGGTCCGGGTCGCCCGGTGCACGCGGTCAACGCGCATTTCGTGCGCGGTGGCGATACCAAGAAGCCGATCGAGTATCAGGTCGATCGCCACCGGGACGGGCGCGCGTTCGCCAATCGCACGGTGACGGCCTACCAGGACGGGCAGGAACTGTTCGTCATGCTGGCCGCCTTCCAGGACTGGGGCAAAGGACTCGAGCACGGCACGCCGCTGCCCGACGTCGCGGACCCGGAGAGCCTGCCCCGCGTGGAGGAGTCTTTCGCGGGCCTGGAAGACAAGCTCGAAATGTTCGTCAAGGCGCCGCATCCCATCGACATGCGGTACACGAACGACCCGGCGTGGATCCTCAAGGGCACCGGCGAGAAGCTCAACCACAATCGGGTGTGGATGCGCACCGACGGCGCGTTGCCCGACGATCCGATGATTCACGTTGCGGCGCTGGCGTATTCGTCGGACACCACGGTGCTGGATTCGATCATCACCACGCACGGGCTGTCGTGGGGGCTGGATCGTATCCTGGCCGCCACGGTGAACCACTCCATCTGGTTCCACCGCCCGTTCCGTTTCGACGAGTGGGCGCTGTACGCCACCGAGTCGCCGGTCGCGGCAGGCTCGCGTGGACTGGCTCGCGGGCACTTCTATTCGCGCAGCGGCGATTTGCTCGCGACCACGGTGCAGGAAGGCGTGATCCGGCACTTCCCCAAGCGCTGAGGACCGAACCGGCGCCGCGGACCGAACTCGAAGCCAGGCCGTGCTCATCCCGAGCGCGGCCTGATTCGCGTCTCAGATGAGTTCGCGGTTCTCCGCGAGCTCGAAGTTCTCGCGTTGCAGCGCGTGCGCGATGTAGGGGATCGGCTCGCCCGCGGACAACTCGAAGACCAGCCGCTGTTCCAGGCGTGCGATGCCGGCCTTGGTGAGTTGACGCGCTTCGCCGACCAGGCTCAGCGCGATCTCGTAGGTGCGGCGGTCACCGGGTTCGGCGTCGGGATGGTCGAGGCGCCACTGGGTTTCCAGAACCGTATGGGTGGGGTCGTCACACTCCACTGGGAGGGTGAAACGCCACGCGAAGATGTCGCGATCGTCCACGTACTCGTCCACGACGCGGCACACCGTCTCGGTGACGCGGTGGAGGGTCTGCGGTGTCACGAAAACATGGAGTGAAACATCCGAAATTCGCTTCGGCATGTCTGAGTCCTGTTCCTGTGTCGAGGAACCATCGGCGGTGTGGTTCCGCGGGGCAGTGTAATCCTTGAACGGACCAATGGGGCAGACAGGTGGATTGACACGCAGGACTCAGCGTAATCCTCGTTACCGCGAATGGGAACACATCCGGGGCCCCGAGATTCGGAATGTGCTCTTACCCGGCCGATTCCATGGCGCGATGGGCCGGTTGCCGTGATTGCTCGGGCAATTCGGGCACCTGGGCGGATTGTGCGCGGCCGCCGGGCAGCACCAGCAGGGTGGGACGGGGTGCGCCGGCGTCACTGGCGGCGGTACGGGGGTGGATGGTGGCCCCGGGGTGCTCGTGCGCGTGCAGGGCCAGCAGCAGCGGCACCAGGGCGTCCGCAATGCGGTCGCCGACCTCGCAGAACGCCTTCGGTGACAGTCCGACTGGGTCGGCGATGTTCTCCCGGCCCGGATAGGCGAGATCGTCGCGCGCGGCGTGCAGGCCCACGATCGTGCGGGCGCCGCTGATCTTGGCGATGCGGTAGGCCTCGAGCAGGGTGAAGGTGCGCGGGAAGGCCGCGGGGGCCGTGTCGCGCACCTGGTCGCGGATCTTGTCGGTCATGGTGAGGATCAGGTCAGCGCGGTCGGCCATCTCCGGTTTGAACCGGCGCGCGCGAAAACCGCTCGGGTCGCCCCCGAGGCCGGTAATGGTCTGCGCGGCAAGCGGTTCCACCGGGAACCCGACCAGTGCCCGGACGCCCGCGCTCTCGGCGGTCAGTCGTAGGCCGTGATCGGCCGCCACCGCCAGGGTGAGGCGCTCGGCGATGACGGACCGGCAAACGTTTCCGCTGCATACGAAGAGCACATGCATGGGCACAACCT
Source organism: Nocardia sp. NPDC005978 (assembly GCF_040614455.1). Classification (NCBI taxonomy): domain Bacteria; kingdom Bacillati; phylum Actinomycetota; class Actinomycetes; order Mycobacteriales; family Nocardiaceae; genus Nocardia; species Nocardia sp. NPDC005978. The sequence goes on along the minus strand of NZ_JBEXUS010000114.1, from coordinate 11,564 downwards.
AGGCGCGGTTTCGCGTGCCGAACATGGCTGTGTGACCGAATCACACCTTTCATCCGGGAAGTTCATCCACCGGCCGAATGTCGGTCGCTTCGCGTTCGCGCGAAGGTATTCATCGGGCCGGGGAAGTGCGTGTCCATATCCCTGGAATGTGAGCATGCTGGTTTTCGCCCAGCAAATCAAGTGTGTGATCCGTCAACTCCGGTCGGATTCGGTTGCGCCGGAACCGTAATAGGATTTTTCGGTCACGACCGAGGCGACTTTCGGCGCGGCCCCGCGCACCCGGTCCCGGGTCGAGAACAACCGCCCGCGCGCCGGCACCACGGGCGCGAAACGGCCCAGTCCGCTGGGCGCGGCCATGTCGTCGTAGACGGAGTCGATCCCGCCGCGCGCGAAGTACGCCTCGTGCCAGAAGCCGGTGCCGCCGGAGTCCTTCAGGAACTCCTGCCACCAGACGCGGTGCGGTTCGGAGCGGGTCCAGCGTTCCAGGCTCTCCAGATCCCGCCAGTACTGGCGCGCGCCCCAGTGCGGCGGGAAGAACGACCACACCACGTCCTCGTGGCTCAGCAGGCCGTCGGGGCGGTCGCGATGGGAACGGTAGAGCTTGGGGCCCACGCCCAGCAGTCGCAGCATGCCGCGGGGTCGATGCACCCGCATGCCCAGCAGAATCATCACCAGATCCGGATATTCGGACAGATCCGCCGTCAATCGATTGACCCGCATGCGCGACCTCCATCGCCGAGGCCGTACGCCGACCCTGTCGGGGATATACGGATTATCCCGCCGATCCGGTTCGAACGCCATGGCCGGACATTTGCCCGCCCGGTTCGCGGTCGCGGGCGGCGCCGGACGGCGGGCGGCGGCGCGGCCGGGCGGCACAACGCCGTAATCGAGGCCCGCTCGGGGCGAATACCCGTGTGGTGGTGGGGGATCTCTGGCAGGGTACGGCGTGTGGACAGGCGAGTTGAGTACGGGTTGCGGGAGTTTGCTGAGGCCTATGTGCTGGCCCGGGCCGACTGGTCGGATTCGATCGGCGGGTATCACCAGGACAGCTCCGCCTACAACAAGGCATTGCGGGCGCACCGGGAGCGGCTGCTGGAGACCCTGGAGGAGCTGTACGAGCTGAAGCTCGAGATGAAGGAGATGGTCGAGATCCCACGCGGGACGGTGCTGTTCATGCACTTCCGCGCGACCGTGAACTCGGCGCTGGCGCTGCGCACGCCCGGGAATCTGGAGGCCGGGCTGCTACTGCGTTCCCTGGAGGCGGCGGGTGAGCCGGGGCTGCGGGTCAAGAGCGCGTCCAAGCGCATCGATCAGCTGCTCGAGTCCTCGCGGGTGGCGCATCTGGACATGCTCGAGGATCTGCTACGCATTCTGCTCGGCAATCGCGCGCATCTGACGTTCACGCGGGACGAGGTGGCGGCGGCCGGGGCGGGCGGGGACGCGCCCGATCCCGTGGATTATCCGATCGACTGAGCTCGGCGCGGTCGCGGTCCGAGCCGGCGTGGCTCGGGTGATCGCGGATCGTCCGGTTGTGGCGCCCGGGCCGTAGCCCGGGCGCGACTTGTCCCGAAATGCGTTGTGCCGCAACGTGATCCCGGTCTCTCGGCGCACGCCGCCGGTCATACCGCCGCGTGTGCGACGAGCCTGCCCCGGGTCAGCCGGTAGTGCAGCTCCGGCCCGCGCGCGTCCGGTGTCCACCCGGCCCGCAGCCCGGCTTCGACGGCCGTGGCGACCATGCGCGGGCTGACGGTCTCGACGGCTCCCACCCGCACGACCATGCGCTGGGCCGCGCCCTCGGCGGCTTCCACCACGAAACGCAGGCTGGGCAGATCGGTGGCCGAGACGGTCCAGCGGTAGCGCTGCTCGTTCACGGTCAGAATTCGAGTTCCCTTACGCGACAATGTCATAGGCGTATCCAATATCGGCGATGCCGTTCCGCGCATCCGATTTTCCGCGGTCCCCGGTGCGGGAGTCCGCGGCTCGCGGTCCTCGCCGCGCCGCCCGGCCCGGGCATTTACCCTGGTCAGTCGGAGAATCTGCCGGATTTATCCGATTCATCCCCCTGGGCTATTCTGGCCGCCGGATTGTGAGTCGAAGGCAGGTCGCAGCATGGCAAGCACCGAGGTCGAGTACGCCGCCCGCTGGTGGCAGTGGGCCCTGTCCATCCCCGTCGCGAAGAATCCCGTGGTCGACGAGACCGGCGAGCACGCCGCCGAGGGCCAGCCCGCCGACGTGTGGTTCCTGGCCGGCACGTTCGGCGGCAAGGTCAGCCGCACCTGCGCGGTCCCGCATGGCCGCCCGCTGTTCTTCCCCGCCTTCAACATGCTCCGCCCGGTCCGCAGGACGGGCCTGTTCACCACCGACAAACGGGTCCCCGTGATCCCCACCGCCTCCGGCCACGCCGACTTGAACGGCGTCCCCCTCCCGGTCCTCGAGGTGACGAACGCGACCCCCTTCAAGATCCACGCGGCGGCCGCGAGCCCCTTCGACTACTCCGGCACCTTCAAGGCCACCGCCTGGGGCCTGTGGTGCACCCTCGACAACCTCCCGCGGGGCAACTACGTCCTGACCCTCGGCGGCGAGTTCGAACCCGGCGGCTTCTGGGTGGAAGCCACCTACGACCTCGAAATAGTCTGATCCCGCCGAGATCATCGCGGCCACGCCCGAATTCCCGCCGTGGTCGCCGGGCGTGCACGCCCGATGCCCGCGTATCGCGGCGTTCAGCCGATGTAGGGCTCGGCGAGTCGGGCGTAGCCGTGTTTGATCCGCAGGCGGGTCGAGGGGTGCATCGCCAGGCCATTCAGGTCGGCGTGTGAAACCCAGCTCACCCGTGGTGATCCGGGGGCGGCGGGTAGCGCGCCGCCGCGGGGTTCGGCGCGGAAGCAGATCGAGAACTGCTGGCGCACTTCGCCGTCGGGGTAGGACAGCACGTGGTTGGGGTTGGTGTAGATCCCGACCAGGCCGGTGATGTAGATGTCGATCCCGGTTTCCGCGCGGGTTTCGCGCACCGCGGTCGCGGCGATGTACTCGCCGAACTCCTGGCCGCCGCCCGGGAGCATCCACAGCCCGTTGTCCGCGCGCTGTGTCAGTAGCACTCGATCCCGGGCGTCGCGGACGAAAGCTGTTGCGGCCGCGACAATGCTGTTCGGCGCCGGGGCGTCGGGGTCGTTGTAGTACTCGATCGTGGCCATGGCCCACCTCCTTCGGATACCGGCGCGCGTTCTCCCGGGGGTGTTCGCGCGCACATCTCGAACGAGCTCGTGTCGGAGCGGCCGCCGCGGGCGCGTTCCGAAGACCGCGGCGTCATATCTCCGTACACGTGCATATCACTCGGGTGCGGGTCCGTGGGCGGTTCGGCCGAATGCGGTGGTGGGACTGTCCTATTCGGGAGGAGTTGCGGCGCGGGGGCTGTTGAGCAGCAGGGGCGCGGAGTCCTTGCGGAGGTAGTCGGAGTCCTTGCCGTACTCGATGCGCTGGGGCTGACCGGTGTTCATGGCGACCACGGCGGCGAGTGAATCGGCGAAGCGGGTGCGGCTCTCGCGGTCGCCGGACAGCAGGAGCACGCGGCGCTGGGTGTCGACTTCGGCCAGCAGTCCTGGGGATTCGTCGGAGCGAACTTCGATCGCGGTGATCTCCTCGGTCACGAAGCGCCCCGCGCCCCGGGCGACGACCGCCGCCAACCCGTCGAGCTCCTCCGCGGAACCGCTGATCTCGACCACGCCGTCGCTGGACTGCTCGACCCTCATACCTCTCCCTCGAACCACACCGGCGGGGCGGGTTCCTCCGCGTCGGCCCGTGGCTCGGGCACATGGTACGGGATACCCGCCCCCGGTCAAACGAACAGAGCGGCGGGACAAAAGGTTTGGTAACCATCTACCGGTGATCTCTAGAACGGGGGCAACCGGTGCACGGCGCCGGTTGAATCGTGTCCATTCGCTGACTCCGCCCGCCACCCGCCGAACCCGGGTGAAACGCGCGAGCCGCACCTTCTTCGGCTGGGGCGGCTGGTCGAAACTGGCGTCGATGGTGACGACGGTCGCGGCGCTGGCCGCGCTGTGGTTCACCAACGAGTCGCTGCGCGCGACCAGCGACCAAGCCGGCCTGGCTCGGCAGACGGCCATCACCGATCGCTTCGCCAAGGCGATCGAACAGCTCGGCAACGAGAAGCTGGATGTGCGGCTGGGCGGTGTCTATCTGCTCGAGCGGCTCGCGACCGACTCGCCGAACGATCGGCCGCAGATCTTCGAGGTGCTGAGCGCGTTCGTTCGCACCCACGCGCCGAATACCGCCGCGTGCGACGCGAGTCCCGAAGCGAAGGTGTCCGTGGATGTACAGGCTGTCCTGACCGTCATCGGCCGTCGAGACATGGCCCGGACAGAGTTCATCGACCTGTCGAACACCTGCCTGGTTCGAGCGTCGCTCGAGAACGCGAATCTTCAGGGCGCTCAGCTGGACAACGCGAACTTGAACTCGGCTATCGCGTACCGCGTCAACCTGTCCGGTGCGGAGATGATGGGTGTTCAGCTGGTGTTCGCGCGTATGTCGGAATCCAATCTGAGCGGCGCGCACCTTTCCAGTGCGAACCTGCAGGATGCGAACTTGTCCGGCGCCGACCTCGACGGTGCGTTTTTCGCCGGAGCGGATCTGCAAGGAGCGGTTTTCCTCGACGCAAGCTTGGACCGCGTGTATTTCATGCAGGCCGATGTGCGCGGAACGTGGTTCACGCTGCCTCCCGTATCGGGCACCGGTTTCCAGCCGCACATTACCGGCGACGATCCCGCTGTCGAACGGCGCACCTCGCAGGACACGACATATCGCGGCGCTTCGTGGGGCGACATGCGGTTCGACGCGCGCACTCTCTGGCCGGCGGACTTCACGCATTAGCGCACTGCAGCCGAATCCGGTTGCCGAGAACCGGCTTTGACGGCCGCGCGTCCCGCCGGACACGAAAAAGGGCCTGCCGGACAACCGCCCGGCAGGCCCTTCATCACAAGTGCCGAGTGTGGGAATCGAACCCACACGCCCTTTCGGGCAACGGTTTTTGAGACCGTCGCGTCTGCCTATTCCGCCAACTCGGCGCACCAGGTCGAAACTATAGCGGGTGGGGGCGGCGGGAACCTAACCGGAGTCCGGTGCGGATGACATCGTTGTGATACTGGTCGGTTTGCGCTGGGTAGATGGGTTGTAGCGGCGGGTGGACGGTACTCTTTGGGGACTCGGGTACGTGCCGATCCGTCGAGGGTGGCTTCGGACCGATGTACGTCGGGTGTTGGTATCGGAGCGACAGGGGTTTCATCTATGGGAACGACAGCAGGGGGCGGTTCGAAGAAGGATGCCGCGGCATCGGCCCCCAAGCGCGTGGTGGTCGCCGAGGACGAGGCCCTCATCCGGATGGATCTGGTGGAGATGCTCTCCGAGGAGGGCTACCTGGTGGTGGGTGAGGCGGGCGACGGCCAGCAGGCCGTGGACCTCGCCGAGGAGAAGCGCCCGGATCTGGTGATCATGGACGTGAAGATGCCGCGCCGCGACGGTATAGACGCCGCCGCCGAGATCGCCTCGAAACGCCTTGCGCCGGTGGTCATTCTGACCGCCTTCAGCCAGCGCGATCTGGTGGAGCGCGCCCGCGACGCCGGCGCCATGGCCTATCTGGTCAAGCCGTTCACCAAGTCCGATCTGGTGCCCGCCATCGAATTGGCGGCCAGCCGTTTCCACGAGATCACGGCCCTCGAGGGCGAGGTTGCCAACCTCGCGGACCGCCTCGAAACCCGCAAGCTGGTCGAGCGTGCCAAGGGTGTGCTCATGCAGACCCAGGGCCTGTCGGAGCCGCAGGCGTTCAAGTGGATTCAGCGCACCGCGATGGACCGTCGCACCACCATGAAGGCGGTCGCGGAAGTCGTGCTGGAGAATCTCGCTCCGAAGTAGACGGCGGATTGCCCCGTTGTTGCCCCTCTGTTGCCATTAATGCGCCGCGGCGATTTACTTGCCGGTAACACGAGGGGCGCAATCGTTTGTTGCGATGTCACATGGATGATGCGAATGTGATGCGCCGCTAACGTGGCGGGGATATGTTCTGTCCGGGCCGATCGATGGGGCGGCCCACCTCCGCGAGCCGGGGGAGCACAGAACATAGAGGTGAATCGTGCTTGGTTCAATGACACGCACGCGCGGCCGGGTGGCCCGCGCGGTGGTTGTCGGGGCGGTGGCAGCCCTCGCGCTGGCGGGCTGTAGCGACAAGTCGACCGATGACAACGGTGGCGGTACCGCCAATCTGTCGATCCAGCCGCTGGTTCAGATCGGCCCGGACGGCAAGGAACTCCCGAAGAGCGCCGGCACCACCGCCGCCGATCCCGCGGGCGACGGCAAAGCCACCTGCGCCCCGCTGAATCTGGCCATGGCCGGCCCGCTGACCGGCGGCAACGCCGCGCTCGGCATCAATGTGCTCATGGGTGTCAAGCTCGCCCTGGACAAGCACAACAAGGCGAATCCGAACTGCCAGGTCAGCGTCAAGCAGTTCGACACCGAGGGCAAGCCGCAGAACGCGTCCGGCGTGGTCCCCACCATTGTCGGCGACCAGTCGATCGTCGGCCTGATCGGCCCCACCTTCTCCGGTGAGACCAAGGCGACCGGCCAGATCATCAACGACGCGGGCCTGCCGGCTCTGACCGCGTCCGCGACCAACGCCACGCTGTCCAAGAACGGCTGGAAGACCTTCTTCCGCGGCCTGAACAACGATGACGACCAGGGCGCCGCCGTGGGCGCGTACCTGGCCAACACCGGCGGCTACAAGAAGGTCTGCGTCGTCGCCGACAACACCGACTACGGCACCGGCCTGGCCAAGACCGTCATCTCCGGTCTCGGCGCGGCGAACGATCCCTCCTGCGCGGTGAACGTGAAGGAAGGCGACAAGGACTTCGCGGCGGCCATCTCCAAGCTGAACACGGCCAAGCCCGACGCCATCTTCTACGCGGGCTACTACGCCGAATCCGCCCCCTTCGTGCAGCAGCTGCGCTCGGGCGGGGTGAACGCGCCGTTCATCTCCGCGGACGGCTCCAACGATCCGGAGTTCGTGCGCCAGGCGGGCGCCGCGTCCAAGGACGCGATCCTGTCCTGCCCGTGCGGCCCGGCCCCCGACAAGTTCGCCGAGGAGTACAAGGCCCTCAACGGCCAGGCCCCGGGCGTCTACTCGGTCGAGGCGTACGACCTGACCACCATCTTCCTCAAGGGCATCGACTCCGGGAAGGTCACCCGCGCGGATCTGCTGGAGTTCGTGCGCACGTACTCGGGCACCGGCCTGTCCAAGCCGTTCAAGTGGGATGCCACGGGCGAGCTGTCCAATGCCGCGATCTGGGTCTACCAGGTCAAGTAAGCGATCCACCGATTCGAAACAGCGTGTGCGCGGGACATAATCCAACAGCGCACACGCTGTTTCCTCGACGGCGAGAGTAGTGAATGAGTTCCACCGCAGCTATCGGTACGGATGTGCTTGCCGCATCGATCGAGTTCAATGTCTCGGGTGTGGTCGACGACTTCTGGCGATTGACGGTCGACGGTCTGAGCTACGGCTCGATCTACGCCCTCGTCGCAGTCGGGTACACCCTGGTCTACGGCGTATTGCGCCTGATCAACTTCGCGCATTCCGAAATCTTCATGCTGGGCATGTTCGGCAGCTATCTGGGGTTGGAGCTGCTGGGCTTCGCCGCTCGCGGTGACGTCTACAACCAGGGCGTGGTCCTGACGGTCGTTTACCTCGGCATCGCCATGCTGATCGGTATGGCCGTATCCGGCGGCGCGGCGGTGGGCCTGGAACGCGTCGCCTATCGGCCACTGCGCAAACGCGGCGCGAAACCGCTGGCATTCCTCATCACCGCGATCGGCATGTCGTTCGTGCTGCAGGAATTCGTGCACTACATCCTGCCGAAAATCAAACCCGGTCTGGGCGGCACCAACGCCCAGACCGGAATCCGGCTCGTCGAACCCAGCACCCAATTCACGATTGCCGGTGCACCGGTCACCAATGTCACGCTGGTAATCATCTTCGCGGCGGTGGGTTTGGCGATAGCCACCGAAATGCTCATCAACCGCACCAAATTCGGCCGCGGTATTCGCGCGGTCGCACAGGACCCGGATACCGCCACGCTGATGGGCGTTTCGCGGGAACGGGTCATCATGCTGACCTTCCTCATCGGCGGTCTGCTGGCCGGCGCCGCGGCGCTGCTCTACACCCTGCGCGTGCCCACCGGCATCGTGTTCAACGGCGGCTTCCTGCTCGGCATCAAGGCGTTCAGCGCCGCGGTGCTCGGCGGCATCGGCAACCTGCGCGGCGCGCTGCTGGGCGGGCTGGTGCTCGGGGTCATGGAGCAGTACGGGCAGATGCTGCTCGGCTTCCAATGGCGTGACGTGGTGGCCTTCCTGCTGCTGGTGACGGTGCTGATGTTCCGCCCGACCGGCATCCTGGGTGAGAGTCTGGGGAAGGCGAGGGTATGAGTTCTACCGATCCGGTCACCCTCCCGCAGGCGCAACGGCCGAAGCGCGGCGTGGGAGATGCCTTGCGCACGTGGTGGAGTGGGCTCTCGCGGCCCGCGCAGTGGGGTGTGGGCGTGCCCGCGCTCATCCTGCTGGCCCTGCTCCCGATGTATCCGCCGCCGCTGATCGACACCCCGGCCGTCAGTTTCGGCTTCGTCATGGCGACCTTCGCCATGTACGCGCTCATCGCCATCGGCCTCAATGTCGTTGTCGGCCAGACGGGTCTGCTCGATCTGGGCTACGTCGGCTTCTTCGCGGTCGGTGCGTACACCGTCGGCCTGCTCACCAGTCCGAACAGTCCGCTCAAGCCCGACCTGTCGATCTTCGACTCGAAATGGGCCTGGGCGGTGTGCGTTCCGATCGCCATCATCATCACGGCGATCTCCGGCCTGATCCTGGGCCTGCCTACGCTGCGCCTGCGCGGCGACTACCTGGCCATCGTGACCCTGGGCTTCGGTGAGATCGTCCGGCTCAACGCCGACAACCTGGGGGAGCTGACCAACGGCTCGCTCGGCCTGTCGCGTATCGCGCATCCGTATCTCGGTGAGTCGCAGGAACATCCGGAGGGCGTGTTCTCCGGCAACCTGGGCGACAAGTCCAGCTGGAATCCGCTCGAACGCGCCGACTACGGCACCTGGTGGTTCTGGCTCGGCATGGTGCTGGTGATCCTGGTCCTGCTGGTGGTCGGCAATCTCGAGCGCAGCCGCGTGGGCCGCTCGTGGGTCGCGATCCGCGAGGACGAGGACGTCGCCGAGATGATGGGCGTGCCCACGTTCAAGTTCAAGCTCTGGTCGTTCATGATCGGCGCCGCGATCGGCGGGCTGTCCGGGTCCATGTTCGCCGGTGTGGTGAGCTTCGTGAATCCGCCCCAGTTCGACATCATCCTGTCGATGCTGTTCCTGTCCGCGGTGGTGCTGGGCGGGCGCGGCAACAAGCTCGGCGTGATCGTGGGCGCGTTCCTGATCGCGTACCTGCCCTGGCGTTTCCAGTCGATCGAGGTCGGCGGGCAGACCCTGGGCGACTACAAGTACCTGATGTTCGGCCTCGCGCTGGTGATCATGATGATCTTCCGGCCCGAGGGTCTGTTCCCGGTGCGGCAGAAGTTGCTGGCCTATGGCCGGCAGATCACTCGCGCGGTGCGGAGACCGGCGGCCGAGACGACGACGGGAGCCGGGAAATGACCGGGCCGGGCGCGGGTGACGCGCTGTTCGACAACGAGGATCTGGCCGCGGGCCACCGCGGGCAGGCGGCCGCCGAGCCCAGTGCGGGCACCCTGGACGTGACCGAGGTGCTGCCGGTGCTCGGCAACGCCGAGGCGGTCGCGCAATTCGTTGCCCCGCAACGCGATATCCAGACCGAGGTCGGTGCGCCGCTGTTGCGCACCGACGGTCTCACGGTCAAGTTCGGCGGTCTGGTCGCCCTCGACGATGTCAGCTTCGAGATCCGGCGCGGGGAGATCCTGGGCCTGATCGGGCCCAACGGCGCGGGCAAGACCACCTGCTTCAACGCGATAACCGGTGTGTACCAACCGGCTTCGGGCACGGTGTACTTCGACGGCAAGCCGCTGACCAAGACCAAGCGCAACGAGATCACCCGCCTGGGCATCGCCCGCACCTTCCAGAACATTCGCCTGTTCGGGGAGATGACGGCGCTCGAGAACGTGGTCGTGGGCACCGACGCGCGGCACAAGACCTCGGTGCCGGGCGCGATCTTCCGCAGCCGCCGCCATCGCGCCGAGGAGCGCGACGCCGTCGAAAGAGGCATGGCGCTGCTGGAATTCGTCGGCATCGCACCGCGCGCGGTGGAGAAGGCGCGCAATCTCTCCTACGGCGATCAGCGCCGCCTGGAGATCGCCCGGGCCCTGGCCACCGAGCCGAAGCTGCTGTGCCTGGACGAGCCCGCCGCCGGGTTCAACCCCAGTGAGAAGTCCGCGCTCATGGATCTGATTCGCAAGATCCGCGACGACGGTTTCACGGTGCTGCTCATCGAGCACGACATGCGCCTGGTCATGGGTGTCACCGATCGCGTGGTGGTGCTCGAGTTCGGCCGCAAGATCGCCGACGGCCTGCCCGCGGCGATTCGTGAGGACCCCAAGGTGATCGCCGCCTATCTCGGCGTCCCCGACGAGGAATTGGGTGCACAGTGACCTCCCTGGACAAGGACAAGCGGCCCCCGCTCCTCGAAGTCGAGGACATGGCCGTGAGCTACGGCAGAATTCAAGCCCTGCACGGCATTTCGCTCTCGGTCGCCGAGGGTGAGCTGGTGACCCTGCTGGGCGCGAACGGCGCCGGCAAGACCACGACCATGCGCGCCCTGTCGGGGCTGTTGCCGCTCTCGCGCGGCCGCGTCACCTTCGACGGCCGCGACATCACCCGCATGAAAGCCCATGAGCGCGTGGGCATCGGCCTGATCCAGGTGCCCGAGGGCCGCGGCGTGTTCCCCGGCATGACGGTGCAGGAAAACCTGGACATGGGCCACTACAGCCGCCCGTTCAAGGATCGGGCCGACTACAACAGCACCCTGGAGTGGATCTTCGAGCTCTTCCCCCGCGTGAAGGAACGCCAGAAACAGGTCGGCGGCACCCTCTCCGGCGGCGAACAGCAGATGGTCGCGATCGGCCGCGCCCTCATGGCCCGCCCGAAACTCCTGCTCCTGGACGAACCGTCGATGGGCTTGGCCCCCATGGTGATTCAGCAGATCTTCCGGATCATCGCCGACATCAACGCCCAGGGCACCACGGTCCTGCTGGTCGAGCAGAACGCCCAGCAGGCCCTGACCCGCAGCGACCGCGCCTACATCCTGGAAACCGGCGAGGTGACCAAGTCCGGCGCGGGCCGCGACCTCCTCCACGACCCCGCCGTGAAGTCCGCCTACCTCGGCGTGGGCTGATCGGCCGCCGGCCGCGCCCCGCCCGGGTGCGGCCGGTACCTGCGCAAAAGACTTCGGGTCGGTCATCCGGTTACCGGATGACCGACCCGAAGTCGGTGCAGGGGCGACAGGACTTGAACCTGCAACCTGCGGTTTTGGAGACCGCTGCTCTG
>NZ_JBEXUS010000113.1:0-25859 GCF_040614455.1 Nocardia sp. NPDC005978 | reverse complement strand
GACTGAGTGGAGCGGGGGAGCGAAGCGGAGGAGCGGAGGGAGGGAAGAACCGGGCATAGGGGGCCGCGAACCCGCCGGAGCGAAGCGGAGGCAAAAAGATACAGAGCGGAGGCAAAAATCAAGACACCGTTTAGGCTGGGCTCCGTGCGAGGAATCGGGTCTCGCGGCGATACCCGAACGCGGGTGCGGGCGGCTTCGGCGCTGGCAACGGCAATGGTCATGGCGCGGACCACCGGGGCGTTCTACGTCATGGGTGGAGTTCTGGGTCTGGTGATCACCGCCGTGGCACCGGGCGATGAGGGTAATCGACCGCTGGTGGGCGCTGCGGCGCTGGTGGCGTTGCTGCTCGGCGTGAGCCTGCTGATTTGGGGCCCGCGGATGCCTCATTCGGTGCACCACGTCTATGTCGCGATGGCGACGGTGCTGGTGACCGTTGCGGTGCACTGGTTTCCGAATACGGTGGGCGCGATCAGCCTGGCCGCGTTCTATGTGTTCGTGGCGTGTGACGCGGCCATCTTCTTCGCCTACAAATGGCTGGGCGCGCATGTGCTGTTCGCGGTGGTGTGCTGTCTGTGGGTGGTGCCTTCGCGTGGCCTGCCGTGGTGGTCGGGTTTGATTCCGGCGGGTATCACCGTCGGGGTCGGCATTGTCGTCGGCATTCTCACGCGCATGGCCTCGGACGCCGATATCGATGTGCTGACGGGTCTGCTGAATCGCCGCGGTTTCGATCGCGCGCTGGCCAATGCGATCGCGCACGCGCAGCGCGCCGATCAGAGTCTGTCGCTGGTGCTGGTCGACCTGGATCGCTTCCAGAAGATCAACGATCATCTCGGCCATCGCGCCGGTGACGCGGTGCTGCAGCGCGTCGCCGACACCTGGGCGAAATTGCTCACCCCCGAGCAGCGCCTGGCCCGTTACGGCGGTGACGCTTTCGCGCTGCTGCTGCCGAATTCGACCGAGCAGGCCGCGATTCTGCTGACCGAGCAGTTGCGCGCGGCGGTGACGACGGGTTGTTCGGCGGGTGTCACCTCGTGGCAGCCGGGCGAGTCCGGTTCGCTGTTGGTCAGCCGGGCGGATGTGGGTCTGTACCGGGCCAAGCAGGCGGGCCGCAATCGCACGGTGCTGGAGTCTTCGCGGCAGCTGCCGCTGGCGGTGGAGCTGCGGGAGGCGATCGATCGCGGCACCCTGGACGTGCAGTATCAGCCGATCGTCTCGCTGTCGGACGGCGATACCCGCGCGGTCGGCGTGGAGGCGCAGTTGCGCTGGTCCTCGCACGCGCAGCCGGAGGTCACGACCGAGGGCCTGATTCGCGTCGCCGAGGAATACGACCTCATCTCCGATCTGGACGAGCTGGTGCTGCGCCGCGCGTGCGCCGACGCCGCTCGACTACAGGAGACCTTCGAACAACTCGATCTGACCCTGAATGTGAATGTGAGCGGCCTGGAACTGGCCGAATCCGATTACGCCGACCGGGTTTCGGGGATTCTCGCCGATACCGGCTGGTCCGCGGATCAGCTGGTGCTCGAGGTGACCGAGAGCGATATCGCCGCCGAATCCGAGACGGCCGTGGCGAATCTGCACAAACTCCGTGAGCGTGGCGTTCGCATCGCCATCGATGATTTCGGCACCGGCTATTCGTCGTTGAGCCGGTTGGCGAATCTGCCGAGCGACATTCTGAAGGTGGATCAGTCCTTCGTGGCCGCGATCCGTTCCGATTCCCCGGCGCCGCCGTTGCTGGGCGTGATCGCCGCGTTGAGTAAGTCGCTGGATCTGCAGGTCATCGCGGAGGGAGTGGAAACCGAATATCAGGCGGCGGTGCTGACCGAACTCGGTTTCGCCCTGGCGCAGGGTTATCACTACGGCGATTCGCATCCGGTGTCCGAGCTGATCAGCGACCTGAACGAGCGTCCCGGCCTGGTGGGCGCGGCCCGCACCGAGGGCGAGGTCGACACCACCGGCTGGATTCCGATCGACAATCCCCTTGACGGTGGCCTCGGTCGCGAGTGAAGCTGGCGGTATGCGCATGCTCGTGTACGCCTGTTGATTCTCCAGCCTGCTTCGCGGTGACGCTCGCGCCGATTCGGTGCGCGGTCTCACCGCGCGTTCGGTGCTGTTCGCGCTCACCAAGGATCTGATCCCGCTCTACGCGGTCTATGCCCTGATCTTCGCCGATCACGGTCTGAGCGTCGCGCAGATCTCCTCGCTGCTCGCGATCTGGTCGGTGACCTCCTTCGTGCTCGAGGTGCCCTCCGGCGCCTGGGCCGACACGGTCTCGCGCCGGGCCCTGCTGATCCTGTCGGCGGTGCTGCTGGCCGCCGGTTTCGCCGTCTGGACCCTGTTCCCGTCCTATCTCGGCTTCGCCGCGGGGTTCGTCCTGTGGGGCACCTCCGGCGCGTTGAGCTCGGGCACGTTCGAGGCTCTCCTCTACGACGACCTGGCCGCCCGCGCCGCCACCCCCGCCTACGCCCGGATCCTGGGCTACACCCGCGCCGCCGCCGAATCCGCCGCCCTCGCGGCGATTCTCGCCGCCGCGCCCCTCTACACCTGGGGCGGCTACCCCCTGGTCGGCTGGTCCAGCGTCGTCGTGGCGGCCCTGCACATTCTCGCCGCGATGGCGATGCCGAGCGCCCCGAAGGCCGTATCGGCCGGGGAGGTCGAGGATTTGGAGGACGCCGACGAAGAGGATTCGCGCCCTGGGGAATTCGAGTATCCGCGCGTCCGCACCGTCGAGGCTCCCGCCTTCGTCCCCGAGTCCGCGAGCCTGTCCCGCTACCTGCACATGCTCCGCACGGGTGTCCGAGAGGCGTTGCGCGTCCGCGTGATTCGCCGCGGCGTCCTGCTCGCGGCCCTGCTGAACGGCATCACCGCCTACGACGAGTACTTCGCCCTGATGGCCGACGAGGCGGGCGTCTCCCCGGCGGTGGCCTCGCTCCTGGTCGGCGTGACGGTGGCCGGCGCCCTGGCCGGCGCGTTCCTCAGCGGCCGCACCGAGTCGATGCGCCCGCGAACGATGGCCTGGACCCTCACCGCGGGCGGCGTCCTGTTCATCGCAGGGGCCCTGCTCTCGGGCCTGGCCGCCACCCACCCCGCCTCCGTACACCTGCTGACCGGCGTGGGCTTCACCCTGATAGGCGTCGCCTACGGCCTGAACTACAACGCCGACGTGATCGCCTCGGCCCGCCTCCAGGACGCGATCGAGGGCCCCGCCCGGGCGACGGTCACCTCGGTCTCCGGCGTGGCCACCGAAGTCTTCGCCCTGGCGGTCTTCGTCTTCGCGGGCTCGGCCGCAACCCTGCTCTCGATCTCGACGGCAGTGGCCCTACTCGGCATCCCCCTCCTTGCCACCGCGCTTCTCGCCACCCGGTGGCTTCCGAGATCTCACGTTTCATCGGCGCCCGGCGGCCCATCGTGAACGTTGCGCTGGCGAAGATCCGTGGCCAGCCGAGCCGCGGTCACGTAGTCGGCATCGTCGTGCAGAACGATCAGGTTGTGATACGCCGCGGTCGCGCAGATCTGCAGGTCGACCACCGACAGGCATTGATGGTTACCGTGTTCCGCGGCCCGCCATTGCAATCCGGCGATCCAGAGCTCGGCGGATTTCGGCACGGCGACATCTCGGTAGGACGCGTCGAACATCGCGCAGAGCTGGCTGTGCTCCTTCAGATTCCGGGCGGACCGAAGAAACTCGGAGCGCATCGGATAGCAGGAGCGAAGGTCGCCGTCCACGGCGGCATCGCGCCACAGCTCGTGAATCTTGGGATCGCGCAGGATGCGCCAGAGCGCCGAGGAATCGAGCAGATACCCGATCACCGCCGATGCTGCTCCTTCTCCGCGCGATGAGCGGCCTCGGCACCTTCCAGGTCCCAGCTCTTGGCTAGCTCGAAGTAGTGGTCGTATGCGGCGGCACGCGCGCGTCGTTCGTTGTACTCGGTCAAGGCGGCGGCAACGGCGGCGGTCTTTGTCCGGTGTCCGCCGAGCTTCTTGGCTGTTTCGAGGGCTTCGTCATCGATGTCGATATGAGTAAGCGACATCACGCCCTCCTGTACATAAACACGCCCAAAGTTGTCTCAATAGTGTACATCGAGCCCGGTGGCGAAGAATCGAACCGTGACGATGCGACGGATCGGTCTGGGTTTCGGGGTGTGCATCGGCGCGGGTGCGGCGGGGCAGGCCCGGATCAACGGGGTGCTGGGGGAGCGGTTGCACGACGGAATCGCGGCGGCCGTCATCAGTTTCGGGACGGGGCTGCTGCTGGTGCTGGCGGTTTTCGCGGTGAGCCGGACATCGCGGTCGGGATTGGCACGGGTGCGGGTGGCGTTGCGGGGCGGTGAGCTGCGGTGGTGGCAGTTGCTCGGCGGGTTGTGCGGCGCGTTCTTCGTCGCGTGCCAGGGGCTCACGGTGGCGGCGCTGGGGGTCACCGCGTTCACGGTGGCCGTGGTGGCGGGCCAACTGGTGAGCAGCCTGGTGGTGGATCGGGTCGGGGTGGGGCCGAAAGGACGCACGCCGGTCACGTGGGTGCGCGGGGTGGGCGCGGCGCTGGCGCTGGTGGCGGTGGGTTTGTCGGTGATCGGCCGGCACGGCGCGACCGGGGTGGGATCGGCTGTGCCGGAAGCGTTTCGAGGCGGCGCGCAGCTGCTGTTGATCGTGTTGCCACTGGTGGCGGGGATCGGGGTGGCGTGGCAGCAGGCGGTGAACGGACGGGTGGGCGCGGTGGGTGGACCGCAGTCGGCGACGCTGGCGAACTTCGTGACGGGCACCGTCGGGCTGGTCCTGGTGGAAGCGGTGGTCGTCGCGAGGACCGGATGGCCCGAACGGTTTCCGCCCGAGCCGTGGCTGTATCTCGGCGGTGTTATCGGCGTGGTCTTCATCGCGCTGGCGGCGGCGGTGGTGCGCTGGATCGGGGTGCTGCTGCTCGGCCTCACCGCGGTGGCCGGCCAGCTGTCGATGTCCCTGCTGCTGGACGTGGTCGCGCCGACGGGCGCGGGCATCTCGCCGCTGGTGGTGCTCGGCTGTGCACTCACCTTCGCCGCGGTGGCGGTGGCCGCCCGCGGCTCGTCCTGACCTCGCTCCGATCCGGCCGGCGCCGTGGCCCCGGCCGGAAGTCGTGTCAGCTCGCGGTCGGCGCTTCCAGTTTCTTCGACCGCAGTTCATGCCCCTTGGAGGTCTTGCAGCGGCCCGATTCGAGATCCCACGACCACCCGTGCAGATTGCAGGTGAGCGTATTGCCCTCGATGACACCGAATTTGGACAGGTCCGCCTTCAAATGCGGGCAGCGCCGCTGGATTTCCCAGCCGTCGAGTTCTGTCGAGGCCGAGTCGTCGTGTGCTTCGGAGAACCAGCCGTCGGCGTACGCGATGCGTTCGTCGGTCAGGCATTTGAAGAAGGTGTAGAGGAATTCGTTGTATCCGCCGATGCGCCAGGTGGTGAAGCGCGTGGACAGGAAGATGGTGTTCACCCAGTCGGGTTCGTTGTCCCGCAGCACGGTGCGCACGAGTGTCGGATCGATGCGGAAGCCGTAGCGCTGCTTGCCTTCTCCCTCGATCACCGGGCGCACGATTCGCTGCGGGAAGTCCAGCACCACGGTCTCGTCGCCCATGACCAGCGCCACCGGGTACCCGATGCCGTCGCAGATGAGATCGCTCTGCGCCATGATCGGCTCGAACAGCGCCTTCAGCTGCGGCAGCAGTGGCCCCTCGGATTCGCTTGCCCAGGTTGCCTTCTCGGCCGCGAGCACGGGCGCGAACCGCTGCGCCATGTCCTCGATGTACGCGGCCTTGTCGCCGTACACCGAGTCGGGATCGACCGCGTGGGTGAGCGTGAGTTCCTTGCCGTGCACGTCGGCGACCGACCCCGGGATCATCAGGATCCCGCCCTCGTTGCCGTGGATGCGCATCTGCTCGAGGAAGACGATCTGATCGGGGAAGATGTTGCCCTCGTCGCCCCGGTCGTCGTTGAGGTAGCGCAGTTCGTCGTCCAGGAAGACCGGCGGCCCGGCCGAGGGCACCACCCAGGTGGCCCCGACCTGTTCGATGTAGGAGCGTGCCCGGTCCATGCCGCGCTGGCGCTTCTGCTTGCCGAAGTTGGACTTGGTCTTGGCGGGGATGTCGTACACCATCGGGTACCAGATGGCCCCGGAGTACTGCAGCAGGTGAATGTCGATGTGCCCGAACGCGTCGTGCAGCACGTCCATGTCGACCGGTCGCGCGTCGTTCATGTTGAAGCACACGGTCTCGCGGTCGGAGACGATGATGCCGGAGTCGCCGATGGGCCCGTCGGCGGGCGCGCGCAGGGCGATGATCATGATGTCGATCTCGTTGCCGTCGCGCCCGGTGACGGTGTGTTTGACCGAGTCCTCGGTCTCGAAGAAGGTGTGGAACCCGAGCTGCTCGAGTTCGCGCCGCAGGTCCGGCACCGGGTAGTCCGGCAGCAGCACGACCGCGTCCTTGTTCACCTTGTCCAGCAGGTGCTGCGCGTCGAAGTGATCGCGGTGCAGATGCGAGACGTAGAGGAAGTCGCAGTTGCCGAGCTCGTCCCAATCCAGTTGGGTGTTGTCCGGGAACGGCACCCATGATGCGAAGTACGCCGGGTTGACCCAGGGGTCGCACAGGATGGTTCCGGCTGCGGTACGGATGTGGAATCCGGCGTGTCCGACGCTGGTGATCTGCACGAGCTCTCTGCCTCCCTGACCGTTACCAGCCACCCAGAGTACTGGCTACCCCGAGACGTCGCCGATGCAGTAACCCTGGTTGCCGGACTTCAGGGTGAATGTCTGTTTTTTCGCCACACCCGCGGTGCTGGTGACGCCCGCGGTGACGGTGAGATAGCCGTCACGCGGCCATTCCGCTCGAATCGACCGGTCCGCGAACTTCTTGATGCCTGGGAGTTTGCTCGCGGCGGCCGCCATGGGCGCGATGCCGGGCCTGCCGGTGCCGTACGGATCCCAGGTCGCGGTATCGGTGGAACAGACCAGCGGATAAGCATTCTCGACGTCGCCGGTATGTACGGGATCGCCGATCATTCGCGCGAGATAGCGCCGGACGGTGTGGATGGCGTCGGCCGCGGTGAATTCGACCGCCGCGCCGGCGGGGAACACGTACGGGCAGGCGTAGCCGTCGACGGTGTCCGCGTCGGTGACCACCAGCGTCACCGTCGCGCTCGTCCAGCGCGTGGTGTCGCCGTGGTCCACGGGATCCCGGGTCAGGGCCTCCAGGATCGGCCCGGGCTCGGCGTATTCGGACTCGATCCGGTCCGGCGCCATCGCCCAGCAGTCGGCCGCGAGTCCCGCCGTGCCGCGGCCGCGCAGGTCCGCGGCCCAGCGGGCGACGGCCGCACCGGCGGCGACGGGCGATCCCGGTTCGGGAACCGCGGCTGGCCCCGGCGTGGTCGCGGTGCCGCTCGGTCGCGGTGCGGCGGTGGTCTCGTCGCCGGGGATCCCCACGGCCGCATCGCAGCCGGTGAGCAGCAGGCAGCTCGCGGCCAGCGCGGTCACGACGCGGACCGTTCCGCCGAGTGTCCGATCGCGGCCGGTATCCCGCGTCGCGGTGCGTTCGTTCACCCCTGCGAACCTTTCTGTCCGTGCCCCGCGGCCGTGTATCGCCCGCCCGGGAGCGGCGCCGATATTTTGGCGTGTGCGGCTTTCCTACTGTCGCGAAGGGTTTTTGCGCACTCCCGCCGGGCGGGTGTTGCCCGGATCACTGGTCGCCGCGCGAGCAGCGACTACGCTAGTGGAACTGTGGAACCCGTCTACTTCCCGATCATCGGGCTGGCCCGCACCGTCTTCGCGCTGCAGGGCCTGAAGTTCTCCGTCAAAGGCGACACCAACATCCCGGCGGAGGGTGGCGCGGTCATCGCCATCAACCACACCGGCTACCTCGATTTCACGTACGCGGGCCTGCCCGCGCGCACGAACAAGCGCTACATCCGCTTCATGGCGAAGAAGGAGGTCTTCGACAATCCCGTCGGCGGCCCGATCATGCGCGCGCTCAAGCATATTCCGGTGGATCGGTCCGCGGGGTCGGACTCGTATCGCGAGGCGGTGAACCGCCTGCGCAAGGGCGAGCTGGTCGGCGTGTACCCCGAGGCCACGATCAGCCGCAGCTTCGAGCTGAAGGAATTCAAGTCCGGCGCCGCGCGCATGGCCATCGAGGCGAATGTCCCGATCATCCCGGTCGCGATCTGGGGCGCGCAGCGCGTGTGGACCAAGGGGCATCCGAAGCGGCTGGGCCGCACCAATACTCCGATCGCCATCGAGGTCGGCACGCCGATCGCGCCGTTCGAGCCCGCGCAGGAGCTGACCGACAAGGTGCACGCCGCCCTGCAGGCCATGCTGCTGGACCTGCAGCGGGACTACGTGCACGAGCCCGGCGCGTTCTGGGTGCCCGCCCGCCTGGGCGGCGGCGCGCCGACCCTCGAGGAGGCCAACGCCATCGAGCAGGCCGAGGCCGAGGCGAAGGCGTCCCGCCGGTCCGAATGACCGGAATCGGCTGGTGATCAGCCGATTCGCAGCCTGATCACCGCTTGGAGAGGGTGGCGCGCCGGTGATCCCGGTGCGCCACCCTTCGTCGTGAGCGGACCGTCCGGTTCGGGCGTCCGGACTCGGATGTGCCTGTGCCCAGGGGGAATTGGTGGGGCGACAGCCGGCCCGGGGGATCAGTAGGCTGCACAGGCGACTGTCGCGGGGAATGAGGGAGACGTGCAAGGCACTCCGTTCGGCCGGTATCGCCTGCTCGAACTGCTCGGTGAGGGCGGGATGGGTCAGGTCTACCGGGCGTACGACACCGGAACCGATCGGATGGTCGCGCTGAAGGTGCTGCCGCCCGGCTACGCCCACGACGAGAAGTACCGCGCTCGTTTCCGCCGGGAGGCGCAGGCCGCGGCACGGCTGAGCGAGCCGCACGTGGTGCCGATTCACGACTACGGCGAGATCGACGGCAGGCTCTACCTGGACATGCGCAGTGTCGAGGGCGTCGATCTGGCGCATCTGCTCGACCGTTCGGGCGCGTTGTCGCCGGCCCGGGCGGTGTCGATCGTCGCCCAGATCGCCGCGGCCCTGGACGCCGCGCACGCGGTGAATCTGGTGCACCGGGATGTGAAGCCCTCCAACATCCTGGTGACCCCCGACGATTTCGCCTATCTGATCGATTTCGGAATCGCCAGGGGCAGTGACGAAACCAGTCTGACCACCACCGGCGCGACCGTCGGCACCCTGGCCTACATGGCCCCCGAACGTTTTTCGAAGGGCGTGTACGACGCGCGCTCGGACGTCTATTCGCTGGCCTGCGTCCTCTACGAATGCCTGACCGGCGCGAAGCCGTTCCCCGGCCCGAGCGCCGAGCGGCAGATCGCCGCCCACCTGACCGAACCCCCGCCCCGGCCGTCGGTCACCGACGCCGGCGTCCCGAGCGACTTCGACGCGGTCATCGCCTGGGGCATGGCCAAGGATCCCGAGCAGCGCAGCCGCACGGCGGGCGCGCTGGCGGCCGCCGCCCGCGAGATCTCGGTCGACAGCGCGCCCGCCGCGCCCCGGTTCGCGCCCCCGGTGACACCGGCGACTCCCCAGCCCACCACCGTCGCCTCCGACATCCGCGCCTACGCGAATATGGCGCCCACCCAGGTCAATTCGGCGAGCCATCCGCCGCCTCCGCCGCCGCCGGAACCGACCCGTAACCGCTGGCTCGATCCTCGCCTGGTCTGGGCCATGGCCTCGGTGCTCGTGGTGGCGCTGGGCTTCACCGTCGTCTACGGCGTGCTCGCCACCCGGGATTCCACGTCCGGCGACACCGCCGCCGCGCCCTCCGCGTCCTCGAATACGCCGCTGTCCGCGAATCCTTCGACGGCCGTGCAGCCTTCGACAACCGCGCAGCCTTCGACGACCGCCGCGCCCTCGACCACGCGTACGCTCGCCCCCCTGACCACCGTGATGACCGATTTCGTGCGCGATCACTACGCCGCGCTGCCCGCGAACACCCGCGCCGCCTACGACCGCCTGTCGCCCGACTACCAGCGCCGCATCGGCGGCTACGACGCCTACAGGTCGTTCTGGGACACCATCTCCCGCGTCACCACGGACTCCCTGACCGCCGACCCCGCCACCCAGCGGGTCACCTACCGCCTGACCCTCACCACCAACGGTGGCGAGGTGACCACCGAGTGGCGGGTCATCCAGCTGGCACAGGCCGGCGACAGCTACTACATCATCAGCGCCGAACTCCGTTGACCAGCGCCTTGTCCCGCAATAAGAAATCCACAAGGTTTCGTTAACACCCACCCCGCAGAATCATTCTTGTCCGGTTGAGAGACCGGGACTGCCGGACCGGCCGGGTGACACCGACCGGGACGACAGCTGCTTTCGGCGGGGGGAGCAGCTTGCGTCGCACCTTCGGGGGGAAGGACGGCGGGGGGACAGGGACGGGATGGTGTGCGGTGCCGGTTCGCTTCGGGGAGGAGCCGAGCCGGACCCGGCGCCACCCGATGGCGTTGGCGAAGGAGGAGCGCCGACGGGGCGGGGAAGGCGCCGCGACCCCGGGTCGGTTCGGGGAGGAGACGAACCGGGGTCGTGTGCGCTGCCGAAGCCGACGGGGGGAGCACCTTGGGGGAGGTGCGCCGGCGGAACAGGGGTTCGTGGTTCGGGGGAGCCACGGGCCGGGGGGACTTGGGGGACAGGGGAACTGGGAGCAGGTCTGCGAGACCGGGGGGTGCGCAGACCGGGGATAGGAGCGCAGGCCGGGAGGACTGCGGAAGTCAGGGGAGCAAAGGAACTGTGGTCTCGGGGGAGCCGCGGTGTGGAGGGGACCATGACGATCGCCGGCTGGGAAGCCCGCTGATCGGCTGGGGGACAGGGAGATAGCGGGCAGGGGCTCGCGAAGGGGCGGGGAGTCCGGTGCCGTGGTTCGGGGGGACTACGGCACCACGCGAGGAGAAGGTCCATCAACCTGGGGAGGATTGTGGATCGATCGGGAACAGGGGAATCGCAAGCAGGGGTGCGGATGGCAGGAAATCGGGGGGCTGTGGCCGGGGGACCACGGAACAGTTGGGGCGGAGGTTCGCGATCCCGGGGAGGATCGTGGACGGGGCGGGGAACGGAGTCGCGGCTCCGGTTCGGCTGGGGAAGAGCCGAACCGGAGCCGCGTTTCGTCGTTGCCGCTCACCCGGGGCCGTACCGGCTCGGCGCGACCGCGTCAGCTGGGGTCGGAGCCTCGAATGGCGGCCAGCCAGGTCGCGAGCACGGCGGCCACCACGGTCGCGGCCGCGAAGGTGAGGGCGGAGCCACCGGCGATGTATATCCACAGCAGCGCCGCGAACGGAGCGGCGATCGCCGACTGCGCGTCCAGCAGCAGCCTGCGCCCGGAACCGGCGGCGCGGGTGGCGAGTTCAGCGGCGTCGGCCGCGGGCCGGGTGGGATTGTCGATGAGCCTGCCGATGGGCTCGGAATCCCGCACCCGCCCGGCCGGGTACACCCGCTCGCCCTCGACTTCGATTGCCCGGCCCGAGATCTCGCCGCGCGCCGAGGTCAGCGTCATCAACGCCGGATCGAAATACACGGGCAGCCACCGGGTTCGCCCGTCCCCGCTGATCTCCAGCCACGACCGGCTGACCAGCCGATGCTGCTGCCGCACCCGCCGCACGACCGCGTCCGCCTCGAACGCCGGCACCCCGGCGGGCACATACCCCCACGCCATACCGAGCCGAAACACGCTGTACCCCAGCACGCAGACCCCCACCGCCCCCAGCATCGCCACCTGCTCCGAATCGCCGAACGGCGCCCACGCGAGGCATATCGCGAGGGCGCCGATCGTCACGATCACCGGATAGGCCAGGGGGTGGCCCATCCGGTGACTCACTTCAGAAAACCGATCTTGGTGTAGTCGTAGGTGGCCAGGCCCGCCGCGCCGTAGTTGGCGAGATTCGCTCGCACGGCGACGTTTCCGGCCGACTGCACGAGCGGGATCGAATGCCCTTCGGCGAAGACCTGCTGATCGATCTGGTTCGCCAGTTCGATCGCGCGGGCCGGGTCGAGCTCGGACACGGTCTGCTCGATGAGCGCGTTGAGTTCGGGCGAACCGATGCGACCGTAGTTGCCCTGCAGATCATTCGGGTTGTAGCCGTAGATCTGGTTGAGGCTGCCGAGCGGGAACGGGTCGCCGACCCAGCTCCAGTACGCCACGTCGAAATCACCCGGCTGGATGAAGTCGGTGAAGTAGCCCTTGCCCGGCTTGGTGTCGATGGTGAGCTTGATGCCGACCTGTGCGAGGTTCTGCTGCATGATCTGTGCGATCTGCACCCAGGTGTCGGCGGTGTACATGACGTCGCGGATCTCGAGCTTGCGCCCGTCCTTCTCGCGGACGTCGCCGACCAGCTTCCAGCCCAGATCGTCGAGTTCCTTGGCGGCGGCGGCGGGATCGAAGGCCTGCGCGTTGTCCTGGTAGCCGGCCTGACCCTGCAGGAAGATGTGGTTGTTCAGCGGCTTCGGGTCTTCCACCAGGCCGTTCTGAATGGCGGTGGCGATGCCCTGCCGGTCGATCGCCTTGATGATGGCGACCCGCAGCTTCGGATCGGACAGGATCGATCCGGGCGCCCCGTTGAAGGTCATGTGCGACCACTGGTTACCCGGCGCGCGCCGCACCACGACGCCGGCGGTGCCCTGCGCGGTCTTGAGATCGTCGCGCGAGCCGAGCCCGACCGCGTCGATCTCGTTGTTCTGCAGCGCGGGAATCGTGGCCGCGCTGTCCAGCACGCTGTAGGTGATGGTGTCGAGCTTGGGTGTGTCACCCCACCACAGCGGATTGCGCTCGAGCACGATCCGGTTCTGCGCGCGGTCGACGGACCGCAGCTTGAACGGTCCGGAGGTGAGCTGGATACCGTCCACCAGGCTCTTGTTGAACGCCTCGGGGTTGGCGGTCACCGACTTGGGGAACAGGAACGAGTTGCCCGCGAACTGGCCCCGCCAGTCGGCGTAGTGCCGGTTGAACGTGATGATCGCCTGGCGATCGTCGACGCCGCGCTCGATCTTCTCGACCCGGTCGAAGCCGTTGTTGATGGCGAGCAGGTATTCCTTGTTCTTCCCGCTCAGCGCCTCGCCCTGGGAGCGGATGTCCTCCCAGGTGATGGGCGAGCCGTCGGACCAGACGGCCTTGGGGTTGATCGTGTAGGTGACCTGCTGCGGATCCGTCTTCGTCAGCTCGGCGCTGGTGAAGAAGTCGGTGTTGACCGTCAGATTGCCGGCGGCATCGGTCTTGAACGAGCGCGGCATGATCGGCCGGAGCACCCCGGCGGTTTCCGCGTCGTTGCCGTCGTTGTGCAGCGCGTTCCAGTTCTGCGGCAGCGCGGACATCGCGAGCCGCAGGTTCCCCCCGTCGCGCAGATCGGCGACATCGTGCGGGTTGATGTCGTTCGTGGTGCCGATGGCCGCGGTCGCGCCCTGCGGCGCGCCGCCCTCGTCACCACCGCACCCTGCGGCCAGCATGGCCACTGCGACCAGTGGGACAGCGAGTCGCATCCCAATCGAGCGCTTCCTCATCGGTCGCCCCTTTCCTCGGAGTTGGCTGGGTTACTTCAAGAACCCGATCTTCGTGTAGTCGTAGGACGCGAGACCGGGTGCACCGTAGTTCGCCAGATTCGCGCGGACCGCGACGTTGCCGGCCGACTGCGTCAGCGGCAGCGAGTGGCCCAGCTCGAACACCTTCCGGTCGATTCGATTCGCGAGCTCGATGGCCTTGGCCGGATCCAGTTCGGACAGCGCCTGATCGATCAGATCGTTGATCTCCGGGCTGCCGATCCGCCCGTAGTTCCCCTCGATGCTGCCCCCGTCGAGGCGATAGACCTGCGGCAGGTTCTTCAGCACGAAGACGTCGCTGGACCAGGCCCAGTGCGCGATGTCGAAGTCACCGGGCTTGATGACGTCGGTGAAGTAGCCCTTGCCGGGCTTGGTCACGATGTCGAGTTTCACGCCGACGGCGGCGAAGTTCTGCTGGATGATCTGGGCGATCTGAATCCAGGTGTCGTCGTTGTACATGACATCGCGGATGACGAGTTTGCGGCCGTCCTTCTCGCGCGTATCGCCGTTGAGCTTCCACCCGAGCCGATCGAGCGCCGCCGCCGCGGCCGCGGGATCGAAGGCCAGGCTGTTGTCCCGATAGCCGGTCTGCCCCGCCACGAACACGTGATTGTTGAGCGGCTTCGGGTTCTCGACCAGGCCGTTCTGAATGGCCGTCGCGATGCCCTGCCGGTCGATCGCCTGGGAAAGCGCAACGCGCAGACCGGGATCCGCGAGGATCGAACCCGGCGCGCCGTTGAAGGTGACATGGGTCCAGCTGCTGCCCGCCGCACGCCGGATGGCGATGCCCGCCGTGCCGCGCGCGGTCTTCATGTCGTCGCGGGAACCGATGCCGACCGCGTCGATCTCGTTGTTCTGCAGCGCGGGGATCAGGGCCGCGCTGTCCAGCACGCTGAAGGTGATGGTGTCCAGCTTCGGCGTCGCGCCCCACCACAGCGGGTTGCGGCCCAGCACGACTCGGTTCTGCGCGCGGTCCACCGACTTCAGGGTGAACGGCCCCGCGGTCAGCTTGATCTCGTCGACCAGGCTCTTGTTGAAGGCCTCCGCGGTTCCGGTGACCGATTTCGGGTAAAGCGACGCCTCCCCGGCGAATTGGCCCTTCCAATCGGCGTAGTGCTCTTTGAAGGTGATCACGGCCTGACGGTCGTCCACCCCGCGTTCGACCGTCGCCACGCGATCGAACCCGAAGGTCATCTTGATCAGATACGCCTCGTCGGCCCCGCTCATGGCCTGCGCCTGGGAGCGGATGTCCTCCCAGGTGATGGGCGAGCCGTCGGACCAGACGGCCTTGGGGTTGATCGTGTAGGTGACCTGCTGCGGATCCGCCTTCGTCAGTTCGACACTCGTGAAGTAGTCGGGATTGACCGTGAGGTTCCCGGCGGAGTCGGTGGTGAACGCCCGCGGCATCATCGGCCGCGCCAGTCCGCCCGCCTCACCGTCGGCGTCCGTGTGCAGGGTGTTCCAGTTCTGCGGCAGCGCGGACAGCGCCAGTCGCAGATTGCCGCCGTCGCGCAGGTCGCTCACATCGTGCGGGTTGATGTCGCTGGAGGTGCCGAGTTCGGCCGCCGCGCCCTGCGGCGCCTCCTCCTCGGTGTTCGAACAGCCGGACAGGAGCACTCCCACCGCCAGCAGCGATATCGCCAAACGTGGTGCGAGCGAACGAATCCTCACCGGACAACTCCTATCGGGCGACGACCGGCACGGGCACGGCGTCGATGAGGGCGCGAGTGTACTCGTGCCGTGGTGAATCGAAGATCTGCTCGGCCGGACCGTATTCCACGATCTTCCCCTGGTACATGACGGCGATGTCGTGCGCGAGATTGCGCACCACCGACAGATCGTGCGAGACGAACAGGTACGAGAGCCCGCGCTCGATCTGCAAGTCCCGCAGCAGATTCAGAACACCGGCCTGAATGGAGACGTCCAGCGACGACACCGGTTCGTCCAGGACCAGGATCTCGGGTTCCAGGGCCAGGGCGCGCGCGATGTTGATGCGCTGCTTCTGCCCGCCGGAGAAGTCGGCCGGATAGCGATCGGCCTGTTCGGGTCGCAGTCCCACCTGTTTCATCAGTTCGGGCACGCGTTGCCGGATCTCGGCCCGGGATCGGCCGTCGATCCGCAGCGGCTCGGCGATGGCGTCGGAGATCGGCAGGCGCGGATCCAGGGACGCGGACGGATCCTGGAAGACGATCTGCATCCGGCGGCGGATATCGCGCCGCTGAGTCCGATCCAGTTGCGCCACATCGTGACCGAGGATCTCGATGCCGCCGCTCTCGGGCCGGACCAGATCCATGATCTGGGTCAGCGTCGTGGACTTCCCGGAGCCGGATTCGCCGACCAGCGCCAGCGTCCGCCCGGCCCGGAGCTCGAAATCGATGCCGTCGACGGCGTGCACCTCGCCCTTGCGGCGGCGGAAGATGACACCCGAGGTGATGGGGAAGGTCTTGCGCAGTTCCGAGACGCGCAGCACCACGTGGGAATCGGTCTCGGTGACCTGTTCGGGCGCGGAGATCTCGTGCCGGTACGCGGTGAACAGCGCGGCGCTGTCGACCTCCGCCGTGCGGATGCAGGCCGCCCGGTGGCCCGGCGCGGTGTCCCGCAGCGGGGGTTCGGCGACCAGGCATTCGTCGATGGAGACCGGGCAGCGCGGGGCGAAGCTGCACCCCGGCGGCAGCGCGTGCATGGCCGGCGGCGAGCCCACGATCGGAATCAGCGGTGTGCGCGGGGGGCCGTCGATCCGCGGGATCGAACCGAGCAGACCCACCGTGTAGGGCATCCGGGGAGTACTGAAAAGCTCTGCCACCGGCGCGGTTTCGACGATGCGACCGGCGTACATGACCGCGACCCGATCGGCGAGCGTGGCGGCGATGCCCATGTCGTGGGTGATCATGATGACGCCCGCGCCGGTGATGTCGCGCGCCTTGCGCAGCAGATTCAGGATCTGCGCCTGCACGGTCACGTCCAGGGCCGTGGTCGGCTCGTCGCAGATGATGAGTTCGGGATCGTTGGCGATGGCCATGGCGATCACCACGCGCTGGCGCATACCGCCGGAGAACTCGTGCGGGAACGCGCGCGCCCGCGTCTCCGGATCGGGGATGCCGACCAGGCGCAGCAGCTCGATCGCCTTCTCGGCGGCTTCGGCTTTGCCGAATTTGCCGTGTGCCAGCAGGGCTTCCGCGATCTGCTCGCCGACGCGATAGACCGGCGTCAGAGCCGAGAGCGGATCCTGGAAGACCATCGAGATCTTGCTGCCGCGCAGCTCCGACAGCTGTTTGTCGCCGAGGCCGAGCAATTCACGCCCGCGCAGGCGGATCGAACCCTGCACGCGCGCCTGCTCGGGCAGCAGTCCCATGACCGCCAGCGAGGACACCGATTTTCCGGAGCCGGATTCCCCGACGATCGCCAGGACCTCGCCGTCGCCCAGCGTGTAGTCGACGCCGCGCACCGCCTCGATGCGGCCCTCTTCGCCGGGGAAGGACACCCGCAGGTCCGACACCTCGAGCAGGGGCGCGGTGGTGTTCTTGCGCGGCGAATCCGCCTCGGGCGTCTTGTCCGTCCTCATGCCTGGGCCTTCTTCTGGGCGCGAGTCTTCTTGCGCGAGCGAGCACGTTGCGCACTCGGATCGAACGCGTCCCGCAGGCCGTCGCCGACCAGGTTGGCGCACAGCACCACCATGATCAGCAGGCCACCCGCGAACAGGAAGAGCCACGGGTAGGTGAGCGCGGACTTCGTGCCGTCGGCGATGAGTGAGCCCAGCGAGACGTCGGGTCGCTGCACGCCGAATCCCAGGTAACTCAGGCCGGTTTCGGCCAGGATCGCCGAACCCACCGCCAGCGTCGTGTCGATGATCAGGATCGACGCGATGTTCGGGATGATGTGGGTCGTGATGATCGTCCACGTCGACGCGCCCATATAGCGTGCGGCCCGGACGAATTCGCGTTCCTTCAGGCTCAGCGTCATGCCGCGCACGATGCGCGCGCTGATCATCCAGCCGAACACGCTGAGCAGGATGATCAGCAGGAAGATCGAGCCGCTGCCCTTGGTGCGCGGGGCGAAGATCGCGATGATGATGAAGCTGGGCACCACGAGCAGCAGATCGACCAGCCACATGATCGCGCGATCGGGCCAGCCGCCCAGCAGTCCCGCCACCGCGCCGGCCAGCGCGGCGATAATGACGGAGATGAACGCCACGCTGAAGCCGATCACCAGCGATTTCTGCAGGCCGCGCAGCGTCTGCGCGAGCACGTCCTGGCCGATCTGATTGGTGCCGAAGGGATGCTTGGCGCTGGGCGGCTTGAGCAGCGCGGTGTAGTCGAGCTGCTGGTAGTCGTACTTCAGCAGCGGCGGCAGCGCGAAGCTGAGGATCAGCATCAGCAGCAGCACGATTCCGGCCACCACCGCAGGCTTGTTCCGCAGGAAACGCCGCAGCACCAGCTTGCGCCGGCCGGCGGCCGCGGGCTCGGGTGCGCCCTGCACGATGAGTTCGGTTTCGGTCATCCCACACGCACCCGTGGATCGAGGATGGCGTACACGATGTCGGACAGCAGACCCGACAGCAGCACGACCAGAGCGATGAAGGCGGTGATCGTCACCACCGGGTACAGATCCTGGGCGTCGATCGACAGGATCAGCCATTCGCCGACGCCGTGCCAGCCGAAGATCTTCTCGGTGAAGGTCGCGCCGGTGATCAATCCGCCGAAGCTGTAGGCGAACAGCGTCGCCATCGGAATCAGCGCGGTGCGAAGTCCGTGTTTGTACAGTGCCCGGCGCCGGGTGAGCCCCTTGGCGCGCGCGGTGCGGATGAAATCGCTCTGCAGCACGTCGAGCATGGCATTGCGCTGATAGCGGCTGTAGCCCGCCGCCGCACCGAGAATCAGGCCGATGGTCGGGACGACCATGTGCTGCAGGCGGTCGATGATCTGATTCCACAGCCCGTGCACGGCCGTCGCGGACGTCTCACCGGTGTAGAGGAAGATCTGCTCGCCGGTGATCGTATTGACTTGCAGCGCACCGTATTTCAGCAACGTGGCGAGCAGGAAGACCGGTGTGCTCAATATCAGCAGCGAGAGAATCGTGGTGAAGTAATCGCTGAACTTGTACTGCCGGATCGCGCCCGCCGCGCCGATCAGCACGCCCAGCAGCGTGCCCAGCACAGCGCCGATGACCAGCAGGCGCAGACTCACCGCGATGCGCCGGGGCAACTCCTCGCTCACCGGCTGGCCGGCCAGCGTCGTGCCGAAGTCGCCGTGCACCGCGCCGGTGACCCAGTTGATGTAGCGGGGCACGACGGGGTCGTCCAGGTGCAACTCCGCGCGTTTGGCGTCGATCACCGACTGCGGGGGTCG
This sequence comes from Nocardia sp. NPDC005978, assembly GCF_040614455.1. Taxonomy (NCBI): domain Bacteria; kingdom Bacillati; phylum Actinomycetota; class Actinomycetes; order Mycobacteriales; family Nocardiaceae; genus Nocardia; species Nocardia sp. NPDC005978. Next base: position 6,962 of record NZ_JBEXUS010000113.1, on the reverse strand, counting down.
CGGATTGCGCTGTTCCAGGCTGTCCAGCGGCCGGAAGGTCCACGACGCGAGTGCGAAGGTCAGAAACGACGCCAGTATCAGCAATACGACATAGTTCAGCGCACGTCGCAGTAGAAAACCGGCCATCAGTCCCTCTCGGGTCGAGTCTTAGCCCCAGATCATAGGGATACCTGTGGATAACCGTGCGGTACGCACACCGGTGGCGGAAAAGTGTTGTAGCTACCGCACGGAAGCACATCGGTCCGACCACGAACCCGCAACGTCGCCGGGCGCGTCGTAAACCCGCAGGAACACGCCGTGCCCACCCGATAGAGTGGACGAGGTGACTCTCTCTCACCTGCCGAAACCCAAGATGGTCGCCACGGATGTCGACGGCACGCTCATCGACGATGACGAACAGGTGAGTCCGCGCACCAAGGCCGCGGTGGATGCCTTGATCGCCGACGGAGTGCCGTTCGTGCTGGCGACCGGCCGTCCGCCACGCTGGATCGACCGGGTCATCGACGGGCTCGGCTACGCGCCGCTGTGCGTGTGCGCGAACGGCGCGGTCATCTACGACAGCGCCAACGACCGCATCCTGTCCACCCAGACGCTGGGCGTGGACACGCTGTCCTGGCTGGCGGAGCTGTCCGAATCCCTGCTACCCGGCTGCGGTTTGGCGACCGAGCGCGTGGGTTCCTCGGCCCACGACGCCGCGACCCCGCAATTCGTCAGCTCCCCCGAGTACGAGCACGCCTGGCTGAACCCCGACGACACGGCGGTCTCCCGCGCCGAGGTGATCGCGGCCCCCGCGATCAAAATGCTGATCCGCCTGGCGGGAGCTCAGAGCGCCGACATGCGCGCGATCCTCGAGCCCCACCTGTCGGGCCGCGCCGACCTGACCTATTCGACCGACAACGGCCTGATCGAGCTCTCGGCCCCCGGCGTCACGAAGGCGACCGGCCTGGCGACGGTCGCCCAGCGCCTGGGCGTCCAGCACTCGGCCCTGATCGCCTTCGGCGACATGCCGAACGACGTGCCGATGCTCAAACTCGCCGGCCACGGCGTGGCGATGGCGAACGCCCACCACGAGGCCAAGTCCGCCGCGGACGAGGTCGCGGCGGCCACCAACCACCACGACGGTGTGGCGCGCGTGCTGGAACGCTGGTGGCTCTGAGCGGTCGCCTGCCGCTCGCACCCGTCCGGACTCAGGCGTCGGCGACGCAGCGGAAGCCGATGTGGCTCATGCCGGTATCCACCATGTGCGGGCGGCGTGCGGCGGGGCGGTAGCGCAGGCAGTAGCTGTCGGCGCAGAGGAAGGACCCGCCCTTGAGGACTCGGCGTTCGATCGGGAAGCCGGGCTGACGGGGGTCGAAAGTGTCCGCGGCGCAACAGGAGCGGGTGGCGCGGCTCGGCGCGTACAGGTCGGTGGTCCACTCCCAGACATTGCCCGCCATGTCGTACAGGCCGTAGGGATTGGGGGCGAAGCTCCCCACCGGCGCGGTCCGGCCGTACCCCGTATCGGGCAGGTACGGGAACTCGCCGTGCCAGTAGTTGGCGAGCCGTTGGCCGGGTCGCTCCGGTTCGTCACCCCAGGTGAAACGCGCGTGCGGCAGGCCACCGCGGGCGGCCGTCTCCCACTGCTCCTCGGTCGGCAACCGCAGGCCCGCCCATTCGGCGTAGGCGTCCGCGTCCGCGTACGCGATGTGCACTACCGGGTGTGACTCCAGACCGCGCAGGCTGGAGCGCGGGCCGCGGGGGTGATTCCACGCGGCGCCGGGTGTCCACCTCCACCACTGACTCATATCGCGCAGATTCACCGGACCCGCGGTGCGCTGGAACACCATCGAGCCCGGCCGCAGGTTCTCCGGCGGTGCGTCCGGGTAGTGCGCGGGGTCCAGCTCCCGCTCGGCGACGGTGCGGTAGCTGGTGTCGGCGACGAACACGGCGAACTGGGCGTTGGTCACCTGATGCGCCTGAATCCGGAAGGATTCGACGGTGACCTCCCGGACCGGGCCCTCCTCCGGATCGCCGGCGTCGCCCTGGAGCAGGCTCTGCGCCGGAATCCGTACCAATTCGCCGACGGCGGTGTGGATCTCGACCTCAGTCATCGAACACCCGTGACCAATCGCCGGCCATGCTCACGAGCTGCCAGCCATCGGTCGTCGTCGCCAGCTGCTTGGCTCGCTCGGCGCCCGCGGGATAGGCGAATTCCCGATCCGCGTCGTCGTGGTCGATCAGCAGCGCCAGCCCGGGGCCGTCGCCGGTTGTCGCGTAGTCGAGCATCTCGATGTCCCCGTTCGAGTTTCCGGCCGCCAGGATCGGGCGCCGCCCGATCCTGGACCACACCCGAACCGGCTTCGCGGCGCCGTCATCGAAGATCTCGAGCTTGTTCGTGGTGACCACCCGGCCCGAGTCGTAATTCAGCCCCAGCGAGCTGCCGACCACCCGCTCCGGCGGAATCGCGTACATCTGCTCGGTGACCGCGCGCATGAAGTCGCGACCGCCACCGGACACGATGTAGCAGGTGAAGCCATTCGCCTCCAGGTAACGCAGCAGCTGGACCATCGGTGCGTAGCCGCACGCCGGGTACGGCCGATTCAGCGTGGGATGGCGAGCGCTCTCGAAGAACGCGCCGACCCGCGCCGCGTAGTCCTCCGTCGACTCGGCGGCAGCGAGATGCATTACCGCCGCGGCGAACTCGTGCAGCATGGTGTCGTCGCCCCGGTAGTGCTGTTCGACAGCGGTGCCGAACCAGGCCAGATCGCCGTCGTGTGCGGCCCGGAACGGCGCCTGATCGAGCAGCCCCGGATCCGCGGTCGCGGCCTGGGCCAGGGCTCGCACGATGAAATCCAGCTGCACGTACGCGGGTTTCTCACACCACAGGGTGCCGTCGTTGTCGAACACGGCGACCCGTTCCGCGGGCGGTACGTGATCAGGGCCCGCGCCGGTGACGCGCCCGACGAAGTCGATGATGGCCGACTTCGCGGGCGCGTCCCGCCACGCGTCGAGGACGGTGTCGTTCAAAGCTCAGTCCTTCGCGAGGTATTCGTGCAGCTTTTCCACCGCCTGGTCGATGGTGAAGCTGGCCGGTGCGTGCCGCGGCGGGAATTCCTTGAATGTCTCGAGAAACGCCGTGGACATCGCCGTCATGTAGAAGATGAGATAGTCGTGGTGCAGGAACCAGTCGTAATAGGTGTTCGACGTGATGTCCGCGTACTCGAACGGATCGGTGCGCAGGTTGAACAGCTTCGGTACCCGCAATCGCGTGAACGGCTCGGCCCAGACCCGCAGGGTGCCCTGGCAGCGCTGCTCCATGAACACCGCCTTCCAGTTCTCGAACCGCATGGCCATCAGATCGCCATCGTCGGAGAAGTAGAAGAACCCGCGCCGCGGGCTGGCCTCCACCTCGCCGGTGAGGTACGGCAGCAGGTTGAAGCCATCGATGTGCACGCGATAGGTCTTGTCGCCGATGGTCTTTCCGGCTTTCAGCTCCTCCGGCGTGGTGGTGTCACCCGCCGCGGCCAGCAGCGTCGGCAGCCAGTCGTGGTGCTGGATGATGTCGTTGGACACCGAGCCGGCCTCGATGTGCCCGGGCCAGCGGATGAGTTCGGGCACGCGGAAGGCGCCCTCCCAGTTGGTGTCCTTCTCGCTGCGGAACGGTGTGGTGCCGCCATCGGGCCAGCTGTTGCGGTGCGGGCCGTTGTCGGTGGAGTAGATCACGATGGTGTCATCGGCGATGCCGAGTTCGTCGAGCACGTTCAGGACCGTGCCGACGTTCTTGTCGTGCTCGATCATGGTGTCGTGGTACTCCGACTGCCACAGGCCGGCCTGCCCGCGCTTGTCGTCGTCGACGTGCGTGTACAGGTGCATGTGGGTGAAGTTGCACCACACGAAGAACGGCTCGTCGTCGCCATGCTTACGCTTGATGAAATCGACTGTGCGGTCGGCGATGTCGTAGTCGATCGCCTTCATCCGCTCGATGGTGAGCGGGCCGGTGTTGATGATGGACTGCTTGCCGACCGGGCCGAACTTGGGGTCGTCCGGCTCGTCCGAGACGTGATCGAGCGCCTTGCAGTCCAGCACCCCGCGGGGCAGGACCAGATCGTAGAGCCTGGGGAACTGATCCTTGTGCGGGTAGTCGAACTGTTCGGGCTCTTCCTCGGCATTCAGGTGGTAGAGGTTGCCGTAGAACTCGTCGAAGCCGTGCACGGTCGGCAGATACTTGTTCAGATCGCCGAAATGGTTCTTCCCGAACTGCCCCGTCGCGTAACCGTGCGGTTTGAGCAGCTCGGCGATGGTGGGATCGTCCGCCGACCAGCCGACATCGGCGCCGGGCGCGCCGACCTTGCTCATGCCGGTCCGGTACACACTCTGGCCACTGATGAACGCTGCCCGCCCGGCGGTGCAGCTCTGCTCACCGTAGGCGTCGGTGAACTTCATGCCTTCTTTGGCGAGTCGGTCGATGTTCGGCGTGCGATACCCCATCACGCCGTCGCTGTAGCAGCTGAGGTTGGTGATTCCGATGTCGTCGCCCCAGATGACCAGGATGTTGGGTTTACCGTTCGGCACAGCGCGCCTCCATTGGGTGGAGAATCCGGCATTGACGATCCAGTTGCTATCCCTGACGAATACAGTTCCCTAGCCGCTCGGAGTCGTATTCCATCGAGCGGAATACGTGTACGAGCGGGAGAATCGGTCAGGCTTCGAAGCCTAGCTCGATGTTGCTCGGTATTCGCTACATTCGAATCCGGGTGTTGGAGCCGGTGCGGGAAGTGGCCGCTCCCGTATCCCCGAGCCCGGGGCAACCTGCGGTGCACCCCCGGATCGTTCCGCGAGTTCGCCCTGAGTCGGCACTTTCTCTCGTGTATCCGGCTCAACTCCTGTTGTCGGTGGGGGTGGGCTTCGTGGATGCGTGGCCTGGTCGTCGATTATCGGAGCGTGGGGTGTTGGTTGCGTTGAGAGACGACTGGATAACGACAACCAGCCGAGACCGGTTGGGAGAGTTGGGCTGCGGTTCCAGCCCTTCCGCAGCAGGGCAGACTGGATGACGAGAACCAGCGGGGGCCGGTTGGGAGATCGAGTGCGGTTCCAGCCCTTCCTGGGCAGAGCAGCCTGGATAACGAGAACCAGCGTTGTCACGTTTGGGAGTGAGGCTGCGGTGGGGTGCCCTACCGCAGGAAGAGCAGCCTGGATAACGGAGGCCCAGCGGGGTCCGGTTGGGGGCCTCGACGGCGGTACCAGCCCTCCCGGGCCGATGAACGGGATCCACCACCTGTGGGGGTACGAGCAAGCCTCGAATCGACTACCGCTCAACACAATCACGCCCTGAGGCAATACCAGCATTCAACGATGACGGATCTTTGTCTGTAAGTCCCGAGAGGGTTCCCACGGCCATCCAGCCAGGCTGGAAGGGCGAACGCGCTCTCAACTGGGGAGCCGAAGTGGGGTACGGCAGGCGAAGTAACCAGCACTGCCTCGTTGTACTTGCTTGTTCTCCCGAACCCCGCTGGAAGGCGAAGGGCGCGTGCGGGTCTCGGCTACGTCGGCCACTGGAGCGAACACCGATGCCGCTCTTGGCTCTTGGGGTGTGGCTTTGGGTTTCGGTTGCGGGCTGCGTGTTAGCAGAGTCGCCGCGCCGGGATACCCGGGATCCCCGAGGGACCTCGCACTTGCGGGTGATGACGGAAGTTCACCCGGGGTCTGCGAGCGGGATCGATGTGTGGTGGTGGTATCCACCCGGTTTTGCCCGGATGCTCCGAATCTTCGGGCATCACTATCGTTTTCCACCCGTTCGGGCCGGTGTTGACCTGGGCATGGCAAGCATCGCAGGCGAAGGTCAGGTTCTCGATGTCCGTTTCGCCGCCATCGGCCCATTCCTTGATGTGGTGCACGGCCGAGCGGGTGGCTGGGGCGTCGCATCCCGGGCGGGTGCACCCGCGTTCGACGGCGGTGAGCGCCAGGCGCTGTTCCGGGGTGGCCAGGCGCTCACCTCGTGCGAAGTGCAGTGGTCGGCCGTCGGCGTCGATGATGACCAGGTACGGAGTGGCGTTGGCAGCGAGCTCGACCGCGTCCCGGATCGAGAGCGTGCCGCCGGTGGCGGTGGTCGCTTTGCCGGTGCGTTGTTCGAGGTCGTTGATGCTCATGGTGATCACGGTCGAGACCGGCAGTCCGCGGTGGTTGCCGAGCTTCGTGGGTCCCATGTCCGGGCGCAGGAGCGCGATCACCGCGTCGTGGTTGCGTTGGGCGGCGGTGCGGTGATCGCGCGTGGCAGCGGCTTGCAGCTTCGCCCGTGCACCGGCTCCGGTGCTGTCCTGGTCGTCGGTGGCGGTATCGATCGCGAGTTCGGCAGCGCTCCAGGGGCTTTCGGGATCGTCGGGGTTGCACATGCCGGGGCGGGCGAGCTTCTCGAGGACCGGGGTGACCACCGCTTGGAACTGCGGGGTCACCCACCCTGATACCGGTGCCATCCCATCCGCACGCGGATGCCCGATCGTGAATCCCCGCCGCATCTGCTGATCCCGATGCTCGGTCAAGGACCCATCGGGATCGATGTGCAACAACACCCGAACACCGAGCGTGGTGATCCCGGCTGGATCTCCTTGGCGCGCGTACACGGTCAAGTTCCGCTCGACGAAGTCTTTGGCTTCCGCGCCCGCGCCGGCGGGGATCTGTTTGATCACCTCGTGAATAGCCCGAATGTGGTTGAGGGAGATCTCTCCGGCCCGCTGCGCTTGGGCGACCAACGGCAACACCGGCGGCCGCTCGAACGTGCCCTCGGACACCGTCGACAGCAGTTCGGTATTCCGCACCCGTGCGGCGGCATCACCGTGGGAGAGCCGCAGTGTCTCTTGCAGAAACCGGACCGGGCTCTTCACTCCCGCCCGAGCGGGCAGGTTACGTGTCCCGCATTCGAGCACGAGCCGTTGTTTCGCGGCATCGAGTTGGCGTGTGATGGTTTCGATGTCCTGCATGAGTTCGAT